>JBHHTO010000001.1:0-42681 GCA_046753425.1 Rhodothalassiaceae bacterium
TTCGCCCCCATCCTGCTCGCCGGGGTGACCGGCTCGGGCAAGACCGAGGTCTATTTCGAGGCCATCGCAGAAGCGCTCGCCGCGCCGGCAGGGCAGGTGCTCGTCCTGCTGCCCGAGATCGCCCTCACCAGCCAGTGGCTGGACCGCTTTTGCGAGCGCTTCGGTGCCGAACCGGCGCCGTGGCACTCCGACCTTGCGCTGGCGGCGCGGCGCCGCACCTGGCTCGGCACGGCAGATGGGTCGGTGCGCGTCGTGGTCGGCGCGCGCTCGGCACTTTTCCTGCCCTTCCGCGACCTGCGTCTGATCGTCGTCGACGAGGAACACGATCCCTCCTACAAGCAGGATGAAGCTGTCTGCTATCACGCCCGCGACATGGCGGTGGTACGGGCGTCGATCGAGGGCATACCGGTGGCGCTGGCCTCGGCGACGCCGTCGCTCGAGACCCTGGCCAATGTCGCGCGCGGCCGCTACCGGCGGCTCGATCTCGCGGATCGTCATGGCGGCGCCGCGATGCCGGTCATCGCCGCGATCGATCTGCGCGCGGCGGGTCCCGAGCCGGGGCAGTGGATCGCGCCGGCACTCGCCGGGGCGACCACGGAGACCCTCGAACGCGGCGAACAGACGCTGCTCTTCCTCAATCGCCGCGGCTATGCGCCGGTGACCCTGTGCCGCGCCTGCGGCGGGCGACTCGAATGCCCGCGCTGCACCGCCTGGCTCGTCGATCATCGCTATACCGGGCGGGTCACCTGCCATCATTGCGGCTACAGCCTTGCCCGACCGCACAACTGTGCCGCCTGCGGCAGCGCCGATACGCTGGTGCCCTGCGGTCCCGGCGTCGAGCGCCTTGCCGAGGAGGTAGCGCGGCGCTGGCCGGAGGCCCGGCTTGCAGTCCTGAGCAGCGACACCGCGGGCAGCCCGGAGCGGCTGCGGGAGCTTGTCGCGCGCATCGAGGCCGGCGCCATCGACATCGTGATCGGCACCCAGATCGTGACCAAGGGCTATCACTTCCCGCGCCTGACCCTGGTCGGCGTCATCGATGCCGATCTCGGCCTCAGGGGCGGTGACCTGCGTGCCGGCGAGCGTACCTACCAGCAGATCATGCAGGTGGCCGGGCGGGCCGGACGTGCGGCGCATCCGGGTCGCGTGCTGCTGCAGACCTACGACCCCGATCATCCGGTGACCGCCGCCCTCATCGCCGGCGACGAGGCGGCCTTTCTCGCCCGCGAGGCGGAGGCCCGGCAGCGCGCCGGCATGCCGCCATTCGGCCGTCTCGCGGCGCTGCTGCTGTCGGCACGCCGGGAGGAGATGGTGCGCGAGGCGGCAAACCGGCTGGCGCGCGCCATTCCCCGCACCCCGGGGATCGAGGTCTTCGGTCCGGCGCCGGCGCCGCTCGCCCGCCTGCGCGGCCGGTTCCGCTACCGTTTTCTCGTCAAGGCCCGGCGCGAGGTGGCGCTGCAGGCCTTCCTGCGGCGCTGGCTTGCCGCGGTCGCGATGCCGGGCAGCGTCCGTCTCAGGGTCGACGTCGATCCGCAGAGCTTCCAATAGATCGCGCCGGAGCGGTATGAAAGCCGATCCGGCACGCTCCTGTTCTTGCCAGGGCTTGCGGCAGGGTGGCCGCTACTGCAGCACCCAGGTCAGCGGCAGGACGAAGGTGAGCTGCTCGTCGGAGACCTCTGACGGCGGCTTGGGAAGCGGGTCGATCCGCCGCATCAGCTTCGGCACCTCGCGGTCGAGCTCGTTATGGCCTGTCGCCTGGATGATCTCGAAATTCGCGATCTTGCCGCTGCGATCGACGGTGACGCGGACCTTGGCGCTGCCCTCGATCTCGCGCCGGAGCGCCGAACGCGGATAGACCTGCTTCGACGCCACCGCCTTGGCGATCAAGTGTTGCCAGGACCTCAGACCACCGGCCAGTGCCCCGGAGGACGCCATCGCCGAGGTGATCACCACGATCATGGCAAGTGCCAGTCCTTGCAGCACGTATTTCATGAGTCTTTGCCCCTTCCTTGCGCATATCATTCTGTCTGCTCGTTCCGCGGGCGGGCTCCGCGAGGGCCGGTCGTGGGCTCTTCTGCCGCCTCGCCTGACGGAGGCTAGCCGCAATCCGTAAAACTGTACTTAAGGGACATGCTTAAGGGCGGTTTACCCTTGCGCGCGGGCGGCGGTGGGCCGATCGGCGCTTGCCTCGCCGCGGCGGGCGACTATAGTGCGCAGCGATTCCGCGCCGCCGTCATCCCGGGACGCCGGCGCCTTTGCGGAGCGGTGGCCGAGTGGTTTAAGGCGCACGCCTGGAGAGCGTGTTGGGGCGGAAGCCCCTCGAGGGTTCGAATCCCTCCCGCTCCGCCACCTGTCGATGCGACGCGTAACCGGACATTTTTCAACCACTCCCCGCCGTTCCCGGCCCACACCTTCCCCGCCGGTCCCGCGTGCGGGCGCAATCACTTCTTCGGGCAACGCTGTAGAGGGCTCGGCACCGGACCGACCTCCCATCGTGTCGCCCTCGATGATCGCTTTTATCGATCTATAACATCAAGAAAATCGACTTCTAAACTTAACGCGCGCATGCTAGACAGATGCCGAACCGCGGGCCGTGGCGACGAGGTGCCTCGCCCGCGGGATGCGCGTGTCGCGCATGGCAACCAAAGAGCAAGGAGGAACGAGAGATGCCAAGCCTCAAGGGAAGCAGGACGGAAGAGAATCTGAAGGCTGCCTTCGCCGGCGAGTCGCAGGCCAACCGGCGCTATCTCTATTTCGCACAGAAGGCCGATGTCGAGGGCTATAACGACGTCGCCGCCGTCTTCCGCTCAACCGCGGAGGGCGAGACCGGCCATGCCTTCGGCCATCTGCAGTTCCTCGAGGAGGTCGGCGATCCGGCGACCGGCAAGCCGATCGGCGGCACGGCGAGCAATCTCGAGGCCGCGATCGCCGGCGAGACCTATGAATACACCGACATGTATCCCGGCATGGCGCGCACCGCGCGCGAGGAGGGTTTCGACGAGATCGCCGACTGGTTCGAGACGCTCGCCAAGGCCGAGAAGTCGCACGCCGGTCGCTTCACCAGGGCGCTCGAGGGACTCGACGCCTAGTCGCCCGGTACCGTCCCCGAAGGCAGATATGCCGACGGCCCGCACCGCCGCCGCCGGCGGGCGGGTTCGGCCCCGGACCGGACAGGGACGCGGCGCGCGTTGCGGCGTGATCCATCGCCATCAAGCGCTGCAGGAAGGAGGGCAGACGTCATGCGGGAAGGCAGCCTCGAGGCGCCGACACGTCATCCCATCGCGTGGCGGGAGGAGGCCTATTACGATGCCGACGCGATCGACGCCGAGCTGCGCCGGGTCTTCGACATCTGTCACAGTTGCCGGCGCTGCTTCAATCTCTGCGACGCCTTTCCGCGGCTCTTCGACCTCATCGACGAATCAGCGACCGGCGAGCTCGATTCCGTGGATTCGAAGGACTTCAAGCCGGTCGTCGACGCCTGCACGCTGTGCGACATGTGCTTCATGACCAAGTGCCCCTATGTGCCGCCGCACGAATTCGACATCGACTTTCCGCATCTCATGCTGCGCTACCGGGCGGCGGAGCTACGCCTCGGCGCGCGGCCACGCATCGATCGCGAGCTGGCGAAGACCGACCGCAACGGTCGCATCGGCACCCGGCTTGCCCCGCTCGCCAACTGGGCGACCCGGCGCGACAACGGCCTCACCCGGCCGCTGATCGAGGCCCTGGCGGACATCGATCGCAATGCGGAAATCCCGCCCTTTGCGCCGGCGCCGGCGGTCATCGGCGCGGACGCCGAGCCGCCCGCTCTCAATCGCGCCGCACCCGCCTACGGCCAGCGCCGCGCCGTGCTCTACGCCACCTGCTTTGGCAATTACAACGACCAGCGCCCGCTCGCCGCGGCGCGTACAGTATTGGCCCACAATGGCGTCGAGACGGTGGTCCGCCACCCCGCCTGCTGTGGCATGCCGAAACTCGAGAACGGCGATCTTGCGGGCGTCGCCGCCGCAGCCGGAGAGGTCGCGGCCGATCTCCTGCCGTTCATCGACGACGGCTTCGATATCATCGCGGTCGTGCCCTCCTGCGCGCTGATGCTGAAATTCGAATGGCCGCTCATCCTGCCCGATGACGACCGCATCCGGCGCCTCGCCACGGCGACCTTCGACGTCGCGGAATATGTCCTCGACATAAAGAAGCGTCATGGCCTCGTGGACGGCCTCGCGCCGCTCGCGGGCGGCATCAGCGTGCATCTCGCCTGCCATGCGCGGGCGCAGAACATGGGCGCCAAGGCGGCCGAGATGCTGCGCCTCATCCCCGGGACCGGGATCACGGTCGTCGAGCGCTGCTCCGGGCATGGCGGCAAATGGGGTATGATGAAGGCGCATTTCGCAACCGCCTCGAAGGTCGGGCGGCCCGCCGCGCGGCGCCAGAAGGAGAGCGGCGCGGCACATCGCTGCTCGGAATGCCCGCTCGCCGGCATCCATCTCGAACAGCTTGTCGAAGGCGAGGCGGCGACAAGCAAGCGCCTGCGTCAGCCGCACCCGATCGAGCTCCTCGCCGAGAGCTACGGGCTGTCATTCTGAACCCGGAGACCGCCTATGCCGAAGAGCCTGCGCAGCCTCACGCGTGACGACATCCTGCCGCTCGCGGACTATGCGCGGATGCGGTCCGACAAGCGCCGCGAGATGATCGCGAGGAAGCGCCGGCGGCGCCTCATGGTCGGCCCCCACGCGACGGTGCTGTTCGAGAACTGGGACACCATGTGGTACCAGGTCCACGAGATGCTGATCACCGAAGGCGGCGGCGAGGCGCAGATCGCCGACGAGCTCGCCGCCTATGCGCCGCTCGTGCCCGATGGCCGCGAGCTCGTCGCCACCGTCATGCTCGAGATCGAGGATCCGGCGCGACGCGAGCGTATTCTCGCACAACTCGGCGGTATTGAGCATCGCATGCACATCCGCTTCGCGGGCGAGGACGTCACGGGCGTACCGGAAGCGGACGTCGACCGCTCGACGCCCGAGGGCCGCACCTCGTCGGTCCATTTCCTGCATTTCCGCATGACGCCGGAGCAGGCGGAAAAGTTCAGGGCGACTGACGGACCGGTGATTTTCGCTATCGAGCATCCCAACTACCGCCACATAGCGGTCATCCCGCCCGAGAGTCTTGACGAGATCCGGCAGGATCTCGGCGACTGAGGACCGATCGCGGCGGCAGGCGCAGGAACCACGGATCGCCGGGCGGGATCCGGACTTGCAATTCCTGGCCTTGAAACGATATCATGATATCGACACTGGAGACGCCCGATGGCGCAGTTGCTCGTGCGCAAACTGGAAGACGATGTGAAGGCGAAGCTCAAGCGGCGCGCCCGCCGGCATGGCCGCAGCACCGAGGAAGAGGTGCGCGAAATCCTGCGCAGCGCGGTTCGACATGAAGATCGCTCTTGCCTGCCGCTCGGGACGCGGATCGGCGCCCGCTTTGCCGCAATCGGACTTGACGAGGACATTCCCGAACAGCGCGGCCAGTTGGCGCGGCCGGGCGACCTCGCTTCGTGATCCTGCTCGACACCAATGTGCTTTCCGCGCTGATGCAGCGCACCCCCGACCCGACGGTGATCATTTGGCTCGACGAGCAACCGGCCGAATCGGTCTGGACCACCGCCATCACCGTTTTCGAAATCCGCTTCGGGCTCGAGAACCTCGCGCCGGGCCGGCGCAGAAAAAGGCTGGAGGACGCCTTTCGTCTCATGATCGCGGAGGATCTCGAAGGCCGCGTGCTGCCCTTCGATGGCGTGGCGGCGGAAACAGCCGGGGAGATCGCGGCGGCGCAGCGCCGGCGCGGGCGTCCGCTGGACATGCGCGATGTCCAGATCGCCAGCATCGCCGCGGCCCGCAAGGCGACGCTTGCGACCCGCAACACGCGCCATTTCGAGATGACGGGACTCACCCTGGTCGATCCCTGGTCGGGTCGGAGCCCCCATCCGTGACGCTATGCATTTCGGGCTGAAACCGGGGCATCGGGTCCTGATCCCCTGAACGGAGGAACACAGCCATGTCGAGCCTCGATCCGCAGGATCTTTTCTGTTCCGACGACGATGGCGCTGCGGTGCCGCTGCTGCCGCTCGACGCGGCCGGGCTCGCCGCATGGCAAGGGGCGGCGGACGAAAGCGCCCGGCGCTGGGCGGAGACGGCGACGTTTTCGGCTGCACAGGGCGCGGTCCTGACCCTGCCCGGCGAGGACGGCAGGCTGGCCGCGGTCCTTGTTGGCCTTGGCGCCGAGGCGTCACCGGACACGCTTGCCGATCCCTGGCTCTGGGCCGGCGTCGCCGAGACCGTCCCGGCGCAACATTATCGCCTGCCCGACGACCTCGCCGCGGATGCAACACGGCTCGCGGCGCTCGGCTGGGCGCTGGCGCAATACCGCTTCGACCGCTATCGCGCACCGGAGGCGGCCCCGGCGCCAAAAAGGCTGTGCCGTCCCGCGGCGCTCGATCTCGACGCCCTCGCTGCCGACATCGCCGCCATCACCCGCGTGCGCGATCTCGTCAACACCCCGACCAACGAAATGGGACCGGCGACCCTCGCCGCCGCGGCGGAAGAGATTGCGCAGCGCCATGGCGCCGCGATCGATACCACCATCGGCGACGAACTTCTCGCGCGCAACCTGCCGGCCATCCACGCTGTCGGGCGTGCCGCCGCCGAGGCGCCGCGGCTGATTGATCTTCGCTGGGGCGAGGAGACGGCCCCCAGGGTCACCCTCGTCGGCAAGGGCGTCTGTTTCGATACGGGCGGCCTCGACCTCAAGGGGGCAAAGGCGATGCGTCTGATGAAAAAGGACATGGGCGGCGGTGCGCATGCGCTCGCGCTTGGCGAGCGGATCATGGCGGCCGGCCTGCCGGTGCGTCTGCGCGTGCTCGTGCCGGCGGTCGAGAATGCCGTCTCCGGCAAGGCCTATCGCCCCGGTGACGTCATCGCCACCCGCAAGGGACTCCGCATCGAGATCGACAATACCGACGCCGAGGGCCGCGTCGTGCTCGCCGACGCGCTGGCGCTCGCCGACGAGGAGACGCCGGATATCCTGATCGACTTCGCGACCCTCACCGGCGCCGCGCGGGTGGCGCTCGGGCCCGACCTGCCGGCGCTGTTCACGCCCGACGAGGCGCTTGCCACCGCCCTCGCCGCGACGGCCGCGCGCGAACGCGATCCCTTGTGGCGCCTGCCGCTCTGGCAGCCCTATCTCGCGGAGCTGAAGAGCGACATCGCGGACATGGCCAATGCGGCGCCGGGTCCTTTCGCCGGCGCGATCACCGCCGCGCTCTTTCTCGGCCGCTTCGTCGAGCGGGCGAAAACCTGGGCGCATCTAGACCTTTATGCCTGGAACCAGAAACCGCGCCCCGGGCGCCCCGCGGGCGGCGAGGCGATGAGCCTGCGTGCCGTCTTCGTGGTGCTGGCCGATCGGTACGGGCGTTCTTAGTCGTATCTTAACCATGAATTCGGTACGCTCGCGTAACGATTCGTCATGATCGGGAGCCGAGACGACAGCATGACCGACACCGCTTCACCCGATCCGCTCGCGCTCTGGCGCGAAGCGCTCATGCGCAGCGTCCGCTCGGAGGCGCCCGATCTCTCGACCCGCCAGATGGCGATCCTGCTCGCGGTCTACACGACGCCGCCGCCGCACACGGTGCGCGGGCTTGCCGCCGCGCTCGGGGTCGCCAAGCCGGTCATCAGCCGCGCTCTCGACACATTGGGCGCGCACGGGCTTCTCAAACGCAAGCGCGACGCGCGCGATCGTCGCAATGTCCTCGTGCAGCGCACGGTACGGGGGGCCGTGTTCCTCAGCGAATTTCGCGATCTCGTGAGCGCCGCCCGGCGGTCCGCAGAGGCGGCGTGAGCCGGGTATGGCCGCTCCACCTTCCCATGATCCCCGCATCACCCCGGCGCGGCCCGACCTCGCCGCCGCCTATCTCGCCGACACCGTTGCCGCGGCGCGCTATGCCGAAGGCGAGGCCTTTCATATCAACGCCAGCGCCGCCGCCCTGCGGCAGGAGCCGCGGACCGACGCGCCGCTCCTCAGCGAACTGCTCCATGGCGAAAATGTCACCGTATATGAAATCCGCGGCGACTGGGCCTGGGGCCAGGCGGCGCGGGATGGCTATGTCGGCTATCTGCGCCGCGACGCCCTCGCGCCCGGCGCCCGCGATCCGAGCCATATGGTGACGACCCTGTTCGCGCAGGTCTATTCAGCGCCCGACCTCAAGGCGCCGGCGCGACTCACGGTGCCGCTGGCGGGACTGCTCGTTGTCGCGCGGACGGAGGAGGAGGAGCCGTTCGCGCCGCTCGCCGCCGGGGGCGGCTGGGTCAGCCGGCGCCAGATCGCCGCCCTCTCGGCGCCGGTACGGGACCCGGTTGCGGTTGCCGAGCTGTTCCTCGGCGCGCCCTATCTCTGGGGCGGGCGCACCGCGCTCGGGCTCGACTGCAGCGCGCTCGTGCAGCTCGCGCTGGCGCTCGCGGGTATCGCCCTGCCCCGCGATTCGGACCTGCAGCGCGCCGCCTGTCAGGAGGAGCTGGCGACACCGGTGGCGCGATCGGAAGCGCGGCGTGGCGATATCGCCTTCTTCCCCGGCCATGTCGGTCTCATGTGCGACGGCACGCGCCTTTTGCACGCCAACGCCACCCACATGGCGGTGAGCACTGATCCGCTGGACGAAGTCGTCGCCCGGCTCGCGCGCGAGCACGACCCGGCCTTTCTCGGGCTCTATCGCCCGCGCGTGCGGATTCTCGCTTGAAAGATGCCGGCGCCGCCGGTTCAGGGCGTGGCCGTTTCGTCGCCACTGGCAGCGGCCGTCGCCGCCGGCAGGGGCGGCGGATTTTCAGTATTGGCGCGCAGGAAGGCGATCAGATTGGCCCGATCGCCCGCCTTCGGGATGCCGCCGAAGGCCATCTTGTTGCCGGGAATTGCCGCCTTCGGATCCGCAAGCCAGTGATCGAGCATCTCATAGGTCCAGGTGCCACCGTGCGACTTCAGCGCGTCCGAATAATTGAAGTCGTCGCGATGTGCGACCGGGGCGCCGACCACATTGTGCAGATTGGGGCCGACCTTGTTGCCATCGGCGGGGTTGACCGAATGGCAGGCCATGCATTTGGCAAAGACGCGCTTGCCCTTGTCCGGCGATGCACTGGCGAGCAGCTCGGCAAGCGTCGGCTCCGCGGTCGCGGCCGGTGCCGCCTCCGCCGATTCCGCGGCCTCGCTCTCGGCCACCGCGACTGCATAGGCCGGATGCTCGGGCGCCTCGACATCGAAAACGCTTTCGCTGAGCATCGAGCCGACCTTGACCAGCAGCAGGCCGATCAGAAGGCTCGCCACGATCTTGTTGATCGTCATCGTGTCCACGGCGTCTCGCTCCCTCTCTCGCCACTCCATGCGCGCCGCCGCAAAGCGGTCGGTCGGCGCGGACCATAGACGCTCCGCACGCGCAAAAGCAAGCCTCGCGCAATGCGACCGTCTGTCTGGAACCGGGCGGCGATGGCAGGTCCTGAATCCCTCACACCACCGCCCGGGATCTCCCCTAGCGGGCCGAGAAGTAGTCGGTCACCTCAGCCGACCTGGCTGCCTTGAAGGCGGCGCACAGGCGGATCCGCTCGACCGTCTGGTCAAGCTCGCGCGGACCGCCCTCGAGAGCCTCGACCTTGTCGCGGAAGAAGGACTCGATCTCGTCGGCCCGCTCATCGGAGCAGAAGCCGGCGCCGACATTCACCACCGCGCCCTTGCGCCAGGTCGGAATGCGCGGCAGCAGCTGGTCGAGATGGCTCTTCGTCCAGTCCCAGATCGCGTCGCGCTGCTCCTTCGTACCGACCTGACCGAAGACGATCATGATCGCCTCATTGTCACGCAGGCGCGGATCGGGAATGAGCTCGCGCATCATCGCACCCACCGCCGGGTCCGGCGAGGAAGCGAGCGCGCCGAGCGCCCGTTGCCGGAAAATCGCGTCGCGCGAGCCGAGCGCCCGGTCGAGCAGCCGGCGGGCGAAATCGGCGTCCTCTTCAGCCACCGCGACGCGAAGCGCAATCCCGACCAGCGCCGGATCGATCGCCGAGCTGTCGACGGGGTCGCTGGCGAGATAGGCCAGCGCCTTTTCCTTCAGCGTTGCCCGCAAGGTCTCATCCTGCCCGAGATCGGCAAGAGCCGAGACCAGCGTTGGACGAAGAAGCGCATCATTGGTGCGCTCACCCGGTCTTGACGCGAGCCCTAACGCCGCCAGGCGCGGCCCGTAGAGCTCGCGCACGAAGGCCTCGATGCCGGCGGCTGCCGCCGCGTCCGCGGCCAGACGATCATGCATCGTCCGGAGCTCTCCGAGCGGCATCGTCGCGACCGCCCGCTTCGGCGAGGGGGCAAACGCGCGGAAGGCGTCCACCAGGGTGGCGGTCGCCGCATTTCCCGAATGGTAGGCAGCGGCAAGCGAGTCGAGGAGCGACTGTTCCTCGCGGTCATTGAGGGCATCGAGATGACCGGAAAGTGCCGACCATCCCGCGGCATCGAGCGAGAAGCGGTAATAACCATTGGCATTGGCATTGGGCATCAGCCAGGCCGGGCAATGATCGTCGGGCAGCCGGATCGACGCCTCCTCGCTGTCGAGAAGGGTGCAGTAGCGGGCCCGCCCCTCCTTGCCGTCATAGGCAAGACAGACCGGGATCTGCCAGGTCTGCTTGCGATCACCCGTCGAGCCGAGCGGCAGATACCGCGCCTGCATGAGGGCGACCGTCGCCTCCGCATTGTCACAGGAGAGCGCGGCGGAAACGAGCGGCACGCCGGGCTGGAAGAGGAAGCTCTTGAAGGCATCGACGACATCCGGCCGCTCCGCGCCTTCGGCCAGCGACTGAAGAAAGTCGTTGACGTCGGCAACGCCATCGGCAAAGCGCCTCAGATGGAGCTGCACGCCCTTGCGGAAGGCCTCCTCGCCGAGCCAGGATTCGAACATCGCCAGCACCGCGGCCCCCTTCTGGTAGGTGATGCTGTCGAACGCCGTGGCGATGTCGTGGTTGGAGCGGATGGGCTGGCGGATCTGCCGCGCCGAGACCAGCTCGTCGGCGTGCATCACGCCGAGTGCCCCGCGCAGGATGCCATTCTCGAAGCCCTGGCCGGGCTGCCACATGGCGAGCGTCTTGTTGCCCATCCAGGTGGCGAAGGATTCATTGAGCCAGATGTCGTCCCACCATTTCGGCGTCACCAGATCACCGAACCACTGATGCGCCAGCTCGTGCGCCATGACGCTCGCATAGGCGCGCTTGCGGCCGAGCGAGGCGCTGTCATCGAGCAGCAGGAGCTGCTCGCGGAAGGTGATGGCGCCGACATTCTCCATCGCGCCGGCGGCAAAATCGGGCACCGCGATGAGGTCGAGCTTGGGATAGGGGAAGGCGATCCGGAAATAGCCCTCCTCGGTCTCGATGATGCCGCGCGCATGTTCGAGCGCATAGGCGAGCTGCTTCCCCTTGCCCTTCGTCGCGACGCCGCGCAGCGGCAGCGGGTGGTCGCGTATCTCGGTCGGTGGCAGCGGCTCGGCCTCGACCACGTCGAGCGGCCCGACCGCAAAGGCGATGAGATAGGTGGGAAGCGGCGGCGTCGTGGCGAAAGTCCGTTTCACCAGCCCCTCGCCGGCCGGCGTGACGCCCGTTTCCGGGGTCGTCGTGATCACCGCCGCGTCCTCATGCGCGGTCACCGCGATGTCAAAGGGGGTCTTGAAGGCCGGCTCGTCAAAGCCCGGGAAGGCCCAGCGGGCCGAGGTCGCCTCGAACCGCGTGAAGGCATAGTCCAGCCCCCCGTCGGTCACCTTGTAGAGCCCTTCGAGTGCGTCGTTGAAGGGCGCCGTATAGACGAAATGGAGACGCCCGGGACCTTTTGGCGGAACCGACGCGAGGGTCAGCTTCACGACCCCCGTCTTGTCCGCCTCTTCATAGGTCGCCTCGATGCGTTTTCCACCCGCCTCGAGCCAGGCCTCGGACACCTTGAGCGCCATGCCATGCAGCCAGATGACCGGCGACGGCCGGTTGATCTCGACATCGATCGCCACCCTGCCCGAGAAATCCTCCTTCTCGGGAAGGATGGTGAGGTCGAGATCATAATGCGTGGGCACCACCGCATCGCCGAGCTGCCCCGTCGGCATGGGTGGCGCGGCACCTTCGCTCGTGCCGGCGGTGTTTGAGCCGTCACAGGCCGCAAGAAGAAGTGCGGCGGTCGCGATCAGACGACGCCAGGCGCGCATATCCTGTCTCCCCGAAATGGCTTGTTGCTGTCGTGGCGGCAACACTAATCACTGGCCGGCGCTCGCGTCCAGCCACGATTTGATGAGATGGTGCGCGATGGCCATCGGCGGCGGCAGGAAGAATCCCGGGCTACCGCCGGCCAGCGCCGCCGCAACCTCGTCGCGGCGCACCCAGCGGGCATCCTCGAGTTCGTTGCGGTCCAGCCGGAGCGTGAAGCGCCGCGGGGTGGCGAGAAATCCGAGCATCAGATTGGCGGGAAAGGGCCAGGGCTGGCTGCCGGCATAGCGGATGTCGCCAACCTCGACGCCGGCTTCCTCATGCACCTCCCGGCGCACCGCGGCCTCCGCGGTCTCGCCGGGCTCGACGAAGCCGGCGAGGGCGGAATACATGCCCGGCGGAAAATGCGCCTGCCGGCCGAGCAGGCAGCGCTCATGATCGCCGACGAGCATGATCACCACCGGATCGGTGCGCGGAAAATGCTCGACACCGCAGCGCGCACAAGAGCGCTGATAGCCGGCACGGCGCGGCGTTGTCAGCGCGCCACAGCGGGCGCAGAAACGGTGCCGCCGGTGCCAGTCCAGAAGCGCGAGCGCCTGCGCGATGACACCCGTTTCGTCCTCCCCCGCAGCCGTCGCCGCCCATTGCATCGCGATCGAACGGGCATCGAGATCGACAAGGCCATCGCGAGGAGCCATGCCGCTGCCGTCGATCGCGAAATGGGGCTGGCCATCCCGGTCGATGCCGAGAAGGACCCAGGGTGCGCCCTGTTCCATTGCGCAATGGAGGGCATCCGCGTCATGCCAGGCGATCCGCGGCGGGATGCCGGCGGCCATGCGCACCCGATTGTCCCGGACGACGAGGAAGCGCCCGCGTCGCAAGGCGGCGGCGAGCCAGGCATCGTCGCCCCGCCGGTCCTCGGCGCGGTCGAGCGGGCAGGCGCAGAAAGCGGGGCCCCGGCCGGGGCGCGGAGCGGATCCCCTATCCATGGCCGTTTCCTGCCACAGAATGGCGGGGGGTCCAAGATCGGGCCTTGCAAGGTCGTTCACAAGCGCGCATATAGCGCCGCGGGAGCGGTGCGGACGGGCCGGTCGCCAATCCGGTCAGGTCCGGAAGGAAGCAGCCGTAACGATTTTGGTCCGGGTCGCGCCGTCTCCCACCTCCTTCCCCCCGCTTTCACCCGACGGGACGCGCGCGGGACTTGCCCGGCGCGAGGCAGCCTGTAGCATGGAGCCAGACCCCGCCGGGCGGACGGCGGACAAGGACGGGGAGTCGCGCATGTCGACCAAGGAGGCGGCCTATCGCGTTCTGGCGCGCAAGTACCGGCCGCAGAGTTTTGACACCCTGATCGGCCAGGAGGCGATGGTGAAAACGCTCGCCAACGCCATCGCCAGCGGGCGCATCGCGCATGCCTTCCTGCTCACCGGGGTGCGCGGAGTGGGCAAGACGACAACGGCACGACTCATCGCCCGCGCCCTCAACTGCGTCGGTGCCGACGGGACGGGCGGTCCGACCACCAGCCCCTGTGGCATCTGCGACCCCTGCGTCGCGATCGCCGAGTCGCGGCATGTCGATGTCATCGAGATGGACGCGGCGAGCCACACCGGCATCGACAATATTCGCGAGATCGTCGACAGCGTCGCCTTCGCGCCGGCCGCCGCGCGCTTCAAGGTCTATATCATCGACGAGGTGCACATGCTCTCGAAGGGCGCCTTCAACGCGCTCCTCAAGACGCTCGAGGAACCGCCGGAGCATGTGAAATTCATCTTCGCCACCACCGAGATCCGCAAGGTCCCGGTGACCATTCTGTCACGCTGCCAGCGCTTCGACCTGCGCCGCGTCGATGCCGATCTGCTGGTCGCACATCTCATGCGCATCGCGGGCGAGGAGAAGGTGGAAGCCGAAAAGCCGGCCCTGCGCCTCATCGCGCGGGCGGCCGAGGGCTCGGTGCGCGATGCGCTGTCGCTTCTCGACCAGGCGATCGCCCATGGCGGCGGCACGGTGGAGGAGGCATCGGTGCGCGACATGCTCGGGCTTGCCGACCGCGGCCGTA
Source organism: Rhodothalassiaceae bacterium (assembly GCA_046753425.1). Lineage (GTDB taxonomy): Bacteria > Pseudomonadota > Alphaproteobacteria > Sphingomonadales > Rhodothalassiaceae > J134. Next base: position 14,305 of record JBHHTO010000001.1, read on the forward strand.
TTCTCGAACTCGCCCGCGCCGTCCTCGCCGGCAAGCTCGATGACATGCTTGCACTCTTGCGCGAGCAATATGAACTCGGTGTCGATCCTGCGGTCGTGATCGGCGATCTTCTCGAGACCGTCCACTGGCTGACGCGCCTCAAGCTCGCCCCCGAATCGGCAACCGAAGGCGTTCCCGGCGATCAGGCGGCGCGGGGTCGAGAGATGGCCGACAAGCTGGCGATGGCGGATCTGACGCGGGCCTGGCAGATGCTGCTCAAGGGGCTGTCCGAGGTGCGCATCGCGCCGGCGCCGGCCATGGCCGCAGAGATGGTGCTCATCCGCCTTGCCTATGCCGCCGACCTGCCGAGCCCGGCGGAGGCCTTGCGCGCACTTGCCGGGAAGGACGACGCGCCGCCGCCCGCAGCGCCGACCGGAGATGCGGGCGGGATCGCACGGCAGGCGCCGGCGGCCCGCGCCACCAGACAGGGAGCAAAGGCGGCGGCGGAGCCGGAGGCGACCATGCGCTCCGGCAACACGGTCCTGGCGCTGCGCCGGGACGAGGCGACGACACCAGGCGCCACGCATCCGGTGCCGGCCGATTTCGCGGCTCTTGTCAGGCTCTTTCATGCCGAGCGCGAGCCGGTGCTCGCCACCATGCTCAAGGATCATGTGCGGCTCGTCGACTATCGGCCGGGGCGGCTCACGATTCACCCCACCGAACGCGCGGCGCCCGACCTTGCGCACCGCGTCAGGGCCTGCCTCGAGCGCTGGACGGGGCAGGACTGGCAAATCGTGCTGTCAGCAGCGGTCGGCGAGGCCTCGCTGCGGGAAAAAGAGCTTGCACATCGTGCCCGCCTGCGCGAGGAAGCGCTCGCGCATCCCCTGGTGCGGGCGGTGATGGAGAGCTTTCCCGGCGCCACGCTTGCGGATGTGCGCGAGCGCGACGAGCCGGCCGGCTTCACCCCCGGAGCGGCCGGCGACGAAGCGATAAGCGAGGAGGATTTGTCGTGAAGAATCTGAGCCAGATGCTCAAGCAGGCCCAGGCCGTGCAACAGAAGATGGCGGACATGCAGGCCGAACTCGAGACCATCGAGGTCGAGGGCGAGGCCGGCGGCGGCATGGTGCGCGTGCGTCTGAGCGCCAAGGGAGAGATGCGGGCGCTGCGGCTCGACCCCACCCTCTTCAAGGAAGAGGACCCCGGCCTCGTCGAGGATCTGATCATCGCCGCCCACAATGACGCGCGCGAAAAGGCACAGGTCCGCATGCAGGAGGAAATGGCGCGCATTACCGGCGGGCTCGGCCTTCCCGAGGGATTCAAGCTCCCCTTCTGAGCCGCTACAGGCAGGTCCGGTCATGAGCGAGAAGGCGGACGCCGCGAACAGCACAAGCAACGGCACAGGCATCGAGTCGCTGATCCGGCTTCTCGCCAGGCTGCCGGGGCTCGGGCCCCGCTCGGCACGCCGCGCGGTCCTGCACCTGATCAGGAAGCGCGAGGCGCTGATGCAGCCGCTGGCGCGCGCGCTCGACGCGGTGGCACAGGCGATCCGCATCTGCACGACCTGCGGCAATGTCGACACCACCGATCCCTGCGCCATCTGTCGCGATCCGCGGCGCGATGCGGCGCATCTCTGCGTTGTCGAGGATGTCGGCGACCTCTGGGCGCTCGAACGCTCCGGGCTCTTTCGCGGTCGCTATCATGTGCTCGGCGGCACCTTGTCGGCGCTCGACGGCATCGGACCCGAGGATCTGGCCATCGGCAGTCTCGTCGCCCGGGTCGGGAAGGGCGGGATCGAGGAGGTGATTCTCGCCCTCAATGCCACCGTCGACGGCCAGACCACCGCGCATTACATCACCGAGCGCCTGTCCGGATACCCGGTCCGGGTGACCGCCCTCGCCCACGGCGTGCCGGTGGGCGGCGAGCTCGACTATCTCGATGACGGGACGCTGGCGGCGGCGCTCAAGGCGCGCCATCCGGTCTAGCCGGCGGCGTCTCCTTGTCTTCCCCCTCCCCGTCCTGCCGGGGATGTCCGGAGCGCCATTCGCTCCGTGCCTGCAACTCGGCCAGCTTTTCGGCCATGCGCCGGCGTTCCTCCGGCGTCATTCTCATCGCCGCCTCAAGGATCGTCTCCTCGAGCGGGCGCTGCAGCGCGACAAGCCCTTCCGCCAGACGGTCGAAGGCGGCCCGCAGCGCCGCCTCGTCGAGCTCGGGCGCCGACAGCAGGCGGATGATCTCGCGCCGCGCCTCATGAATGGCGGCGATCCGCGGCAGGACCTCGTCGCGACGGGCGCGCATGCTGTCGCCGAGAGCCCGCCGCGCCTCCCCGGACAGCGTTGCGCCGAGCGCCCTGAGCTCGAGCCGCATGGTCAGTGTCTCGCCATGATGCGCATGGCGGTGACGCCCCTCGTGGTGCCAGACACTCCGCCCGACCAGGAAGGCGGCGAAAAAGATGTTGAGAATGATCGATGCGACCAGAGCCGCAACGAGCCATTTCCTGGATCCGGTCATTTGCCGTCCTCGTTCGGGAGGTCGAGCTCGCCACCGAGCACATAGTTCGACAGATCGAACGCCTCCACTCTCTCGCCGCCGCTATGCGCCCCGAGCCAGAGGCCGGCGCCGATCGCAAGCGCGAGCGCCATGATCTCGCCCGCCAGCGCCCGCGGCGTGAGAATGGCGGCAAATCCCGCCACCAGGCGCGCGAGCGCGCCCTCCTGTGCGAAGGGCCGGCTGGCGGGGATGGCCTCCAGCCGCGCGAGAAGATCGCGCGACGCGGGCGCGGGTGGCGGCAACTGCGCAAGCTGGCGATCGAGGCGGGCGGCAGCGGCAAGATGCCGGCGTCCCTCCGCGCTCGCGGCAAATGCCTGCGCGGCCCCGCGCTCGGCGTCGGGCCAGCGCGCCGGGTCGGCACCATAGGCCGCGACAAGAGCGGCAAACCGGTTTTCGGTCATCTTCCTCGTCATCTGTCGACCTCCGCCACCAGCGTGGTCCTCAATTGACGGCGCGCCCGCACAAGCAGCGACTCCAGTGCCTTCACGCTCACCCCCAGAATATCCGCCGCCTCCCGGTTCGTCAGGTCCTCATAATAGCAAAGCGTCACCGCCAGCCTCTGCCGCGCCGGCAGGCCATCGAGCGCGCGCCGCACCGCAACCGCCTGCTGTGTCTGCGCAATCGCCGCCTCGGCACCCACCGTCCCCTCGTCGGCCGTGTCCCAGCCCTCGGGCAAGGGTCGCGTCCGGCCGCGGCGGCGCAGGCGGTCGGTACAGGCATTGGCAACCACGCGATAGAACCAGGTCGTGAAGCGTGCCGCCTTGGGGTCGAAACGGCCGGCATGCACCCAGAAACGGGAAAAGGCGTCCTGCAGCACATCCTCCGCCTCCGTGCGATCGCCGAGCACGCGCTCGGCCATGGCGAGAAAGCGATCCGCGTGGCGCCGCACAAGGAGGGCGAACGCCATCCGGTCACCGACGGCCACCCGGCCGACGAGCGTCTCGTCGCTCACCGGTCCGGTTGCCACGCGCTCCTCGCCGTGCGACCCGGGCGTCCGATCATTCACTCCGCCGCCTCTTTGGTCCCTGATACGCTTGACCCCGCCCCCGCCCTGCGGGCGTAAGCCGCTGCGGCGCTCCTCGATATGGCAAGTTGCAGGGTGACGGCCAAGTATATTCGTGCCGGCATAGCGGGCGCTTGGCGCCATCCGGCATGCACCACGCGAATGAGCCGGCCTGTCGGGAGCCGCAGCCACCTGGCATTCGTCTCGCGCGTGTCGAAGGGCGAACGGAAGGCGTACCCCTGGCCCAGCCCTCGTGCCTACTCCACCTTCCAAGTGTAGCCGCGGCGGAGGAAGGCGTTGAAGTCGGGCCTGCCCTTCTCCTTCTTCACCGCCTCCATCTGGCCCAGCATGTCGCGTTCATAGCTCGAGCGCGGGTCGCAATAGATGACGCCGATGACCATCGGGAAGTCGGGCCGCTTGAGCGCCATCAGCATGTGCGCGAGCTCGGCATTGGTCTCGTCATGGACGAGAATGTCGCTCTCGCTGACGCCGCCTTCGCCGATCGTCGCCACCTCGAGTGCGAAGGTCTTCGGATTGAAGACCAGTCCCTTGTCGCGCGCCTTGCCGAAGACGAGCGGCTCGCCGTGCCGGACGTCGATGGTGTTCTCGTCGCGCACCGCCTTCTCGGCGAAATCGGCGAAGATGCCGTCATTATAGACGATGCAATTCTGGAAGATCTCGATGAAGCTTGCACCCTTGTGCGCATAGGCGCGCTTGAAGACCTCGGCCATATGCTTTTGCGCCGTGTCGATAGTGCGGGCGATGAAGCGGCCGCCGGAGCCGAGCGCGAATCGGCAGGGGTCGACCGGCCGGTCGACCGAGCCATAGGGCGTCGAGGGCGAGCGCGTGCCGGGCCGGCTGGTCGGCGAGTACTGGCCCTTGGTCAGCCCGTAGATCTCGTTGTTGAAAAGCAGGATGTTGAGATCGACATTGCGCCTGAGCGCGTGCAGTAGGTGGTTGCCGCCGATCGACAGGCCGTCACCGTCGCCGGTGATCACCCAGACGTCGAGATCCGGATTGGCCAGCTTGACCCCGGTGGCGATGGCGGGGGCGCGGCCGTGGATGGTATGAAATCCGTAGGTCGCCATGTAATAGGGAAAGCGCGATGAGCATCCGATGCCGGAGACAAACACCGTGTTTTCCGGTCGCGCCCCGAGCTCGGGCAGCGTCCGCTGCATGCATTTGAGGATCGCATAGTCGCCGCAGCCGGGGCACCAGCGCACCTCCTGGTCGGTGGCGAAATCCTTCACCGTCAGGGCTCCCACAGGCTTGTTCATGACCGGCCCTCCCCCGAATCGATGGGTGCGGCACCCGTTTCCTCGTGGATCGCGTCCAGAAGCTCGCGGATCTTGAAGGGTTGCCCCGCCACCTTGGTCAGCGAGCGGGCATCGAGCAGAAAACGGTCGCGCAGCAGGGTGATGAGTTGCCCCATGTTCATCTCGGCAACGATGACCCGCTCGAAGCCGGCGAGCAATTCGCCGAGATTGCGCGGGAAGGGATTGAGATAGCGCAGGTGGATATGGCTCACATCGAGCCCCTCGCGGCGCGCCCGGCGCACCGCCTGGTCGATGGGGCCGAAGGTCGAGCCCCAGCCGACGACGGCAAGCCGCCCCTGATCGGAGCCGAGCGCCACCTCCTGCAGCGGGATGTCGTCGGCGATGCGTGCCACCTTGTCGCGGCGCATCTCGCTCATCCGCTGATGATTGTCGGGTGCATAGGAGATGGCACCGGTCTCGGCCGACTTCTCGAGGCCGCCGATACGGTGGGCGAGCCCGGGCGTCCCCGGCACCGCCCAGGGACGGACCAGCGTATCGCCAAGGCGCTGGAAGGGGTTGAAGTCGCCCTCCGCAGGCGCTTCAGTCCATTTCTCGACCGCGATCGACGGATAGTCGTCGATATCGGGCAGCCTCCAGGGCTCCGCGGCATTGGCGATATAGCCGTCTGTCAGCAGCATGACCGGGGTCATGTGATGAAGCGCGATGCGCGCGGCCTCGATCGCGACGTCGAAACAGTCGCCGGGCGAGGCGGCGGCGAGCACCGGCATCGGCGCGTCGGCATTGCGGCCGTAGACCGCCTGATAGAGATCCGACTGCTCGGTCTTCGTCGGCAGGCCGGTCGACGGCCCGCCGCGCTGCGAATTGATGACGAGAAGCGGCAGCTCGACCGCGATCGCGAGACCCATGGCCTCGGTCTTGAGCGCGATGCCGGGCCCCGAGCTCGAGGTGACCCCGAGCTGTCCGGCGAAGGAGGCCCCGATCGCCGAGCAGATGGCGGCAATCTCGTCCTCGGCCTGGAATGTGAGGACGTCGAATTCCTTCATCCGGCTGAGCTCGTGCAGCACCGGCGAGGCGGGGGTGATCGGATAGGAGCCGAAGAAGACCGGAAGGCCCGCAAGGCGCCCGGCGGCGGCGATCCCCCAGGCCAGCGACTGGCTGCCGGTAACGGTGCGGTATTCGCCCGGCTCGGCTTGCGCCCGCGCGATCCGGTAGCGCTTGATCTCGACCCCGAGCTCGGCGGTGTCGCCGAAGGCGTGGCCGGCATTGAGCGCCGCGATATTGGCATCGCGGATCGTCGGCTTGCCGGCGAATTTCGTCTTCAGCCAGCGGATCACCGGCTCGCGCGGTCGCGTGAACATCCACAGCATGAGGCCGAGCGTCCACATGTTCTTGCAGCGCAGGGCCTCCTTCTGCGAGAGGCCGAATTCCTTCACCGACTCGAGCGTATGGCGCGAGATGTCGAACTTGAGAACGCGGACGCGCGCCAGCGTGTCGTCCTCGAGCGGATGGCTCTCGAAGCCCGCCTTCTGCAGATTGCGCCGGGTGAAGGATCCTGTATCGACGACGATCAGCGCCCCGTCGCGCAGGCTCGGCAGATTGACCTTGAGCGCCGCGGGGTTGAGGGCGACAAGCACGTCGGGATCGTCGCCGGCGGTGAGAATTGTCGACGAGCCGAAATTGATCTGGAAGGCGGAAACACCGAAGGTGGTACCCGCCGGCGCCCGGATCTCGGCCGGAAAGTCCGGGAATGTCGCGAGATCGTTGCCGGCGAGCGCCGTTGCCGAGGTGAACTGGCTGCCGGTAAGCTGCACGCCGTCGCCGGAATCGCCGGCGAAGCGCACGACCACGCTTTCAAGCGCCTCCAGGCGATCGCCCGCTTCGAATGTGTCCATGATGCTGTTGCCGTCCTTCAAGGCCGGCCCGGGTCCCTCGTGCCGGCACGCTGTGCAGTCCCCTTGGCGCGGTTCGCGGAGGCATGCGGGTCCATCCCTCTTCGCCGGGCCGCAGGGGCACTTGAGCAAATGCCGCGAACCAATGCAAGCAAGCACGCCTTGTGCGGCTGTTTAGATCGGCTGCGCTCGCTGCATTTGCGCCCGGGCCGCGCCGATGTCAAGCTTGCGGCCATGACACGCAAGCATGCACCGGCGACGGCGCGCAACCGTGGCCCCATTCTCGCGATTCTGGAAAAGGCGCTGCCGCCGGAGGGCACGGTGCTCGAGGTCGCCGCCGGCACCGGCGAGCATGCGGTCGCCTTCGCCCCCGCCCTGATGCCGCGATGCTGGCTGCCGAGCGATCGTGATGCGGAGAATCTCGCGAGCATCGCGGCCTGGCGCGACGCCTTCCCCTCACCCAATCTCCTGCCGCCCGTCCGGCTCGATGTGTGCGAGACACCCTGGCCGGTCGAGACGGCGCCGCCCCAGCCGCCGGTCAGCGCGATCGTCGCCATCAATCTCGTCCATATCGCGCCATGGGAGACGACGCCTGCCCTGATGGCCGGGGCGGCGCGTATCCTGCTGCCCGGGGGCATTCTCTATCTCTATGGCCCCTACCGGATCGACGGAAGGCACACCGCCCCGTCCAATGCGGAATTCGACCGCGGGCTCAAGGCGCGGAATCCGGAATGGGGTGTCCGCGATCTCGGGGACGTCACGGCCGCGGCCAGGGACGCCGGGCTGCATCTTGAGGCGCGGCACGCCATGCCGGCGAACAATCTCTCGCTCATCTTCGCGAAGTCCTGAGCTGCGCGCAGCGGGGCCGACAGCGGGTGGCCGGGGTGCTGCCGACCGAGTCAGGCGCTCGGGCGCTCCGCGTCGCGCTGCGCGCCGATGTCCCTGAGCGCGGCGAAGAGGGCCGCGTCGAGTTCGGCAAAGGCCTCGCGCGAGGACTCGATATCGCCGTCGCGTGCGGCACGCTCTATCTGCGCCGCCTTGCTCGCAAGCACCGTCGCGCCGAGACTCATGGCGGCACTCATCAGCGCATGCGCATTGAGCTCGACGATCTCGAGTGCGCTCTCCTCGAGCCCTTGCGCGATCGCATCGCGGCGCTGCCGCGATTCGCGGAAAAAGGTCCCGAGCAGCCGCGCCAGAATCTCGGGGCCGACCTCGTCCTCCATTGTCTTGATCGCTGTCCGGTCGAGACCGCCGGTTGCACCCGCCTCGTGCACCGGTTCCTTGCCGTCCCGCTCACCGGCCAGCGCACGCACCGTCTCGACAAGCACGCGACGCCGAGCCGGCTTTGGCAGATATCCCGAGAAGCCCATCTCGGCGAAGGAATACTGGCTGCGTTCCTCGGCATGCGCGGTGAGCGCGACGACCGGCAGGTCGACATGGCCCGCCTTGCGGATGCATGCAAGCGCCTCGATCCCGTCCATGCCGGGCATCGAGATATCCATGAGAACAAGATCGAAGGACTCGTCCGCCACCCGCCGCACGGCCTCGCTGCCCGACTCCGCCTCCACCACATCCGCACCGGCCCGCTGCAGCATTTCGGTGGTGATCAGGCGATTGGCCTGGCTGTCGTCCACCACCAGAATCCGAAGGCCGTCAAGCGAGATATCCTTATCCCTACGCTTTCCCTCCCGCGCGGGAAGATGGGCGTCCACCCTGACAAAGGGAATGTCACACCAGAAATGGCTGCCGCGCCCGATCTCGCTTTCATAGCCGACCTGGCCCTGCATCAGCTCGGTCAGTCCCTTGACGATCGCGAGTCCGAGCCCGGAGCCCCCGAAGCGGCGCGATGTCGAAGGCTCTGCCTGGCTGAACTTGGAGAAGATCTTTTCCCGGAATTCGGGTCTGATGCCGATACCCGTATCCTTGACAGCAAAGCGCAGGACGACGAACTCCGCGTCGCCGGCAAGCCGGTGCACCCGCGCAGTGACATGTCCTTGCGACGTGAATTTCACGGCATTGCCGATCAGGTTCATGAGGATCTGTCTCAGCCGCGCGGCATCGCCGCTCACCACCTGCGGCACCTCGGCGTCGACCTCGATGCGCATCTCGATGCCCTTCATCTCGGCCTGGGCACGAAAGATGTCGACGCAGTCCGCAACCACCTCGCGGGGGGTGAAGGGGGCGGGGGCGATCTCCAGCTTGCCGGCCTCGAGCTTCGAGAAATCGAGCAGGTCGTCGAGCAGCATGCGGAGCGTCTCGCCGGCACCCTTTGCGGTCATCGCCAGCCGTTTCTGGTCGGGCTTCAAAGTGCTGTCGAGAAGCAGGTCGATGGCCCCCAGAACGCCGTTCATGGGGGTCCGGATCTCATGGCTGATGGTGGCGAGGAAGTCGGACTTGGCGCGCGATGCCGCCTGCGCCTCGTCACGCGCGTGCGTCAGGCGCCGCTCGGCGGCGATGCGGTCGGAAATATCGCGGATGAATCCCGAGAACAGCGCGCCGCGTGCGGTTTCCACCTTGACGACGCTGATCTCCATGGGGAACTGCGAACCGTCCTTGCGCATCACACGGCCCACCGTCCGTCGGCCGACGAGCGGCGCCACACCGCGGGCCTGATACTCCTCCATGATGGCGCGAAACATTTCGCGCAGGTGCGGCGGCACCAGCGTCTCGCCGATATCCTGACCGATGATCTCGTCGGCGGCCCAGCCGAACATCTCCTCGGCCGCCTTGTTGAACTCGACGATCCTGCCGGCCTCGTCGACCGTCACGACACCGTCGATGGCGGCCTCGAGAATACCCGCCTTCTGGGCCTCGGAATCGCGCAGTGCGTGCTCGCGTTCCTTGAGTTCGGTGACATCGGTATGGACGGTGACGGTGTAACCGGCCGGGGTCCTGAATTCCTGGACAAAGAGCCAGCGACCGTCGATCTCCTCCTCGAAGGGCTCGCCCGGCTCGCGGTGCTTGCGCAGACGCGCGTTGAACCAGTCCCAGTCGGGCTTGCCGGTGATCGGATCCGCCCGCCGCAGCGCGCCGCCCCGGATCAGTTCGGTGAAGGGCGTGCCGGCGCGGATCTCGCCGTCAAGCTTCATCACCAGTTCGCCGAAGACGTCGTTCCAGAGCAGGAGACGGTCCTCGGGATCGAAGATGGCAAAACTGTCCCGCCGGCTTTGAAGCGCGCTTTCCAGAATCTCCTTCGTGCCCTGCAACCGCTCGAGCAGATTGTCGCGCACGATCTGCAGCCTGAGCATACCGCTCAGCGTGTTTCCGAAACGGAAGCCGAGGATGATGACGGCAATGAAGAAGATGCCGAGCATGGCTCCCATCGCCGTGTGCAGCTTGTCACCAACCAGAAAATGCGCCGGAATGACGGGCAGAAAGGTGGGGATATAGAGGGCGAAGAAGGAGGGCAGATAATAGCCCGAGACGGTGAGCGCGCCGAGGGACACGCCGCCCAGTGTGAAGGTGATCATGACCTCGAACGGCATCGGCCCGCCGGAGAAAAAGAGGACGGCGAGCGACCCCCATGCGCATCCGACGAGAAAGGCCGAGCCGATGAGGATGAGACGGCCGAGCCGGACATCGCCAGCACGGTGCCGGGCGTACCAGCGGGCCGTGCCCAGTCGCAGCAGTGAGGCTGTGGTGAGAAAGGCCAGCCAGCCATAGACGGCGGCCGCATTCTTCTCGCTCGCGAGCACCAAGGCGAGAATGCTGGCGAGCGCGACATGAAGAAGGCTGCCGCCGACCAGCCCGCGCGCTGCCAGCAGGAGCTGCTGCGCGGTCAGCTTGGCGCGACCCGCCTCATCGAGCGGCATCGTTTCCCGGGCATCGGCAGGCCGCATGCCGGCGATCCCGGACATCCAGGAAAGCCCGTCCCGCATTCGTGTCCAGATTTGGTAGAGCCTCCTTGGGCGCGGTTCCGTCATTTCGCCCTTCTATTTTCCACGACGCATCGCCCACGGGCCGGGCAACTCCGCGCCTGGGGTGCCGGGAACCGACCGCAGCCACCCGAATCCCGCGCGTCGCAGGCATGCCCTGCAAGATAAGTCTCCCGCATCAGGCGTCAAGAAAGGGTGAATGGCGCAATGATTGTGCTATGGATTCCGCAGATCCGGGCCGGCCCCGCGCGAGGCAGGACGGGATCGGCAGACATGAAGGAGATTTGCCATGCCAGCGACCACAATGCGGCTGCTTCTTGTGGCCATCCTCGTTTCGGCCCTTGGCGCCTGCGGCGAGCCGCAGGACGCAGGCGAGGCGACATCCGAAGAGGCCGCGCCGTCCACTGCGGTGGACGGCGGCACGGCGGCGGGCGACGCGATACCGGCGACCGGCTCCGGATGGGTTGATGAACAGCGCCGCTTTCTCGCGACCTTTGCCGCCGAGGACGGCGTCGAGAGGAGCCCCGCTGGTGTCTATTACCGCATCCTGCAAGCCGGTACGGGCCGGATGCCGAAGCCCGGTGACATCGTGCGCGTCCATTATGAGGGGCGGCTCGTCAACGGCACTGTCTTCGACAGCTCCTACGCGCGCGGTGAGCCGGCCGAGTTCCCCAGCGATCGCCTGATCAAGGGCTGGCAGGAAATTCTCACCATGATGCACGAGGGCGGCAAGTGGCAGATCGCCATTCCGGCCGAGCTGGCCTATGGAGCGCGCGGCGCCGGCGATGTCATTCCGCCGGATTCGGCCCTGCTGTTCACGATCGAGCTTCTCGAGGTCAAGGGATAGGCCATGGCCGCGGCCGGCGGAAAAGCCCTCGCGACGATACGCAAGGCGGCCGGCCTCCTGCCCAATCTGCTCGGCATCGGCCGCATCCTTGCTGCGCCGCTCGTCGCCTGGCTGCTGCTTCGCGGGCATCTGGCCGAGGCTTTCTGGGTATTTCTCCTCGCCGGTCTCAGTGATGCGATCGATGGCGAGCTGGCGCGGCGGCTCGGCGTCGTCAGCCGCTTCGGCGCGGTTCTCGATCCCGCCGCCGACAAGATCCTGATCGGCAGCGGCTATGCCGCCGCGGCCACCGTCGGCCTTCTCCCCTGGTGGCTGGCCTGGCTCGTCATCGGCCGCGACGTCGCGATCCTGCTCATCGCCGGCATCACCTGGCTTCTGAGGCCTGGCCTCCTCATGTTGCCCCTTCGCATCGGCAAGATCTCGACCGGCACACAGATTGCCGGTGCCGGTGCGGTCCTCGCTGCCGCCGCCTATGCGTGGCCGCCGCTCGACATGCGCAATGGCATTCTTGCCATCGCCACCGTGATGACCATCCTGAGCGGGCTTGCCTATGCGCTCAACTGGATCCGCACGCTTCGCCGCCGGTCCCTCAGGCCGCGAGACCCGCCGCCGGCGTGAAGGCGGCGGCGGTGTGCTCGCGAACCTCGTCGATGCCGACACCGGGGGCGAACTCGACCAGCCTGAGGCCGTCAGCCGTGACATCGAACACCGCGAGATTGGTGATGATGCGATCGACACAGGCGACGCCGGTCAGCGGCAGGTCGCAGGCGGGCAGGATCTTGGGCGTTCCGTCCTTCGCCGTGTGATCCATGATCACCACCACGCGCTTGACCCCGGCGACGAGGTCCATGGCGCCGCCCATGCCCTTGACCATCTTGCCCGGGATCATCCAGTTGGCGAGATCGCCGCGCTCGGAGACCTGCATGGCGCCGAGGATCGCAAGATCGATATGGCCGCCGCGGATCATCGCGAAGCTCGTCGCCGAGTCGAAATAGCTCGTGCGGTCGAGCTCGGTGATCGTCTGCTTGCCGGCATTGATGAGGTCGGGATCCTCCTCCCCCTCATAGGGAAAGGGACCCATTCCGAGCATGCCGTTCTCCGAATGCAGCGTCACATCGACGCCCTCGGGAATGTAATTGGCGACAAGGGTCGGGATACCGATGCCGAGATTGACATAGAACCCGTCCTCGAGTTCCCGGGCCGCCCGCTCGGCCATCTCGTTTCGCGTCCAGGCCATGATGTCCGTGCTCCCTATCCGTCATATCGTCCGCTTCTGGCACCGCCTTTTCAGGCAGCGCGCGGCCGGGTCGTGCGCTGCTCGATGCGCTTTTCGAATGTCCCCTTGAGAAGCCGCTGCACGAAAATGCCCGGCGTGTGCACGGCATCGCCGTCGAGATCGCCGAGCGGCACGATCTCCTCGACCTCGGCCACCGTCACCCTGCCGGCCATCGCCATCAGCGGATTGAAGTTGCGCGCCGTCTTGCGATAGACGAGATTGCCCTCGGGGTCGCCCTTGTGCGCCTTAATGATCGCGAGATCGGCCTTGAGCCCGGTCTCGAGAATATAGGTCTCGCCGTCGAACGCCTTGTGCTCCTTGCCCTCGGCGACGATCGTGCCGACGCCGGTCCTGGTATAGAAGCCGGGAATGCCCGCGCCGCCGGCACGGATGCGTTCGGCGAGCGTGCCCTGGGGATTGAATTCGAGCTCAAGCTCGCCGGCGAGAAACTGGCTCTCGAACTCCCTGTTCTCACCGACATAGGACGAGATCATCTTCCGGATCTGCCGTGTCTGGAGCAGGATGCCGAGGCCGAAATCGTCGACCCCGCAATTGTTCGAAATGACGGTCAGATCCTTCGTGCCATGCTCTCTGATGGCGGCGATCAGGTTCTCGGGAATGCCGCAGAGCCCGAAGCCCCCGGCCATGATCGTCATGCCGTCAAACAGCAGCCCGTCAAGGACATCGGCGGCGGACTGGTAGACCTTTCTGCTCATCGCGCGGCCTCGCTGCACTGCAATAAACCGGTGATCCAAGCTCTAGGCCGGCCCGCCGGCCCCGTCAAGCAGCCGGGCGGGCTTGCGCCTGCGTGCCGAGTGTCGCTATGGGGGGTGCGGACAATGTGCGGGAGCCTCAGGACATCATGCGCGGCTATTTCGCAATCGGGATCGAGCGGGCGTCGAAACCGGGCAATGTCGGCAATCTCATTCGCACCGCGCACGCCTTCGGGGCCGCCTTCGTTTTCGTCCTGCGCGCCGGGCTCAAGGGCGATGCGGCGCGCGAGATCGCCCGCGCCCGCGCCGACACGGCGAACACCGCCGCCGCCATTCCCTTCTATGAATATGAGCGGCTCGAGGATCTCGTGCTGCCCCGCGGCTGCCGGCTCGTCGCTGTCGAGATCACCGCGGAGGCGACCGAGCTGCCGGTCTTTCATCACCCGCTCAATGCCGCCTATATCCTCGGCGGCGAGCGGTTGAGCCTGTCAGACGAGACCCTCGCACGCGCCGATCATGTGATCAAAATCCCGACACGATTTTCGCTCAATGTGGCGACGGCGGGGGCGATCGTGATGTATGACCGGCTCTTGAGCTATGGTCGCTTCGCCCGCCGGCCGGTGGCGAGCGGTGACAGGCCCGCGGAATTGCCGCCACATGTGCATGGTGGACCGGTGATGAGACGCAGACCAGGAGGCGAGACAGAATGAGATTGCAGCGAGCGGTGACGGCGGGTGGCCCGACGATGATGGTTCTTGCCATGCTGCTTGCGGTATTTTTCGCGCCCATGGCGGCGCGCGCCGCCGACAAGACCGATCTCATCGGCAGCTATCGTGACTGGGACGCCTATACGCTCAGGAAGCAAGACGGCGAGCTTTTGTGCTATATGGTCTCGGTCCCCAAATCATGGGCGGCAAGCCGCAAGGGGGTGCGCCGCGGCGACATCTATATCACCGTCACCCACCGCCCGAAGGCGAAGGTGCGCGACCAGGTGAACATCGTCGTCGGCTATCCCTTCAAGGAGGGCTCGGAAGCCCGCGCCGTAATCGACGGCAAGACCCGCTTCAAGCTCTTCACCCAGGGCGACGGCGCCTGGCTCTATACACAAAAAGAGGACAGCGCGATGGTCAGGGCCATGCGCCGCGGCGGCACGCTCGTCGTCACCGGCACCTCGAGCCGTGGCACGCGGACTACCGATCGTTATTCGCTTTTGGGCTTCACCGCCGCGCACAACGCCATCTCGCGCGCCTGCGGGTTGTGAGCGGAGGCGACCCATGACCCACAGCGCTCCGATGGCCACTCCCGGGCCGGTCGAACCGGTGGTCGGTGCACGCAAGGGCGCCGCGGCCGGTGATCCGCGCCCCGACATCCTCGGGCTCGACCGCGCCGGGCTTCTCGCCGCGCTCGTTGCCGCCGGTGTCGAGGCGCGCGAGGCGCGCATGCGCATGCGCCAGATCTGGCACTGGGTCTATCACCGTGGCGTCAGCGACTTCGCCGCCATGACCAATATCGCGAAAGACATGCGCGCCTGGCTCACGGAGCGTTTCCGCATCTCGCGCCCCGAGGTCCGTGAGGCCCTGCACTCGAACGACGGAACGCGCAAATAACTCCTGCGCTTCTCCGACGGCGCCGAGGCCGAGGCGGTCTTCATCCCCGACGAGGACCGCGGCACGCTCTGCGTCTCGAGCCAGGTCGGCTGCACCCTGAACTGCCGCTTCTGCCACACCGGCACGATGCGGCTCGTGCGCAATCTCAGCGCCGGCGAGATCGTCGGCCAGATGATGCTGGCGCGCGACGATCTCGACGAATGGCGCACGCCCACCGAAGGCCGGCGGCTGACCAATATCGTGATGATGGGCATGGGCGAGCCGCTCTACAATTTCGAGAATGTGAAGAAAGCGCTCCATATCATCATGGACGCCGAGGGCATCCAGCTCTCGCGGCGGCGGATCACGCTCTCCACCGCGGGCGTGGTGCCGATGATGGCGCGCTGCGGCGAGGAGATCGGGGTCAATCTCGCGGTCTCGCTGCACGCGGTGAGAAACGACATCCGCGACGAGATCGTGCCCTTGAACCGCAAATACCCGATCGAGGCCCTGCTCGAGGCCTGTGCCGCCTATCCCGGCGCCCACAATGCGCGGCGTATCACCTTCGAATATGTCATGCTCAAGGGCGTGAACGATTCGGACGCCGATGCGCGCGAGCTCGTGCGCCTGCTCAGGGCTCACCGCATCCCGGCCAAGGTCAATCTCATTCCCTTCAACCCCTGGCCCGGCAGCGCTTATGAATGCTCGGACGAGGCCCGCATCGCCCGCTTTTCCGAAATCGTCTTTGGCGCGGGCATCTCGGCACCGGTGCGCACGCCGCGCGGGCGCGACATCATGGCCGCCTGCGGACAACTGAAGTCCGCAAGCGAGAGGAAGCGGAAAGCCGCCGTGGCAAGCGGCTGCTGACCCTCGGTCGGCCGTCGCGGGCAGCTTGGCCACCACCCGGATCTCGGTCTCGCCGAAGGGCGAGGCGAGCGCCGGCGTGCCGACCGCGGTCCAGGCCGGGTGCGGCGGATGCATGATCTCCCCGCGGACCGCGACCGCCGTCTCGAGCTGGCGCGCGAGATCGGCATGGAAGCTCATGATCTCGACCACATCATCAAGGCTTGCACCGGCCGCCGCGAGAATCCGGTCGATCGCCTCGAAGGCGCGGCGGACGCCGCGGGCGTAGCGTTCCTCATAGGACCCTTCACCGGCAAGGCCGGCGATGACGCCCGAACATAGATCGTCCCGTCCTCGGTCCGGATGGCAGGTGCGAAGCCCCACATCTCATAGCTGGCCTGACTGCCCTCGGGGATGACGATATGGGAGCGCTGGCGGGCGCCCTCCTGCGCATGGGCCGAAGTTGCGGCCAACAGGGCAAGGCAGGGCAAAAAACGCACGATCATGGCGGAACTCCATCAGGAATTGCGGACACGGCTCCCGGCATGCTCGCCGCCATCGGCCGCCGGTGCCACAGGGCATTCTGGCGATATACCGCCGCACGGCGGGCGGGCTCGGAGATCACCTCCTGCCCAGGGTCGACGGCCGCCGCTATGCATTGCATCCGGATTCCGATGTGACTAACATGCGCGCAATAGGGCGGATATGTTTCAGAATAACCGGCTTCTCCGTTCTCATGAAAGGATAGAGAATGAAGCCATCAATATTGTTTATTGGGAAAAAAGGAGATTTCTACTGTGAAAGAGCGGCCGAGTTCGTAACAACGCATTTCCCAGAACATGAAATTGTCCTTGGCTCGCGCGGCGACCGTTTTCCGGAAAAAGTGAATTCATGGCGCGGCGACTATATCATTTCCTATTTGTCTCCGTGGATCGTCCCCGCGAGCCTTCTTGAAAGAGCAGGCTGCGCAAGCATAAATTTTCATCCGGGGCCGCCCGAATATCCCGGAGTCGGCTGCACGAATTTCGCGATCTATGATGAGGCGGACCGGTTCGGCGTCACCTGCCATCACATGGCGCCAAAGGTCGACAGCGGCGAAATCATAGCGGTGCGGCGTTTTCCCCTTTATGAGAGCGACAGCGTATATACGTTCACGCAAAGATGTTACGGATATATCCTCCAGCTCTTCTATGAGATGATGTCCCGGATTCTTGCCGGTGACCCGCTTCCGCGGGCGGATGAGACATGGGCGCGCGCGCCGTACAGACGGGCCGAACTCGATGCCTTGTGCCGGCTCACCCCCGACATGCCGGCGGACGAGATTCGCCGGCGTGTCCGGGCCGTCACCTTTCCCGGTGCACCGGGCGCGTATTTCGAGATCGATGGCATGCGCTTCGCTTACGTGGCGGAGGAATGAGACGGATGCGGACCGGCGCCCACCGCCGGTCGCAAGGAAGGTAGAAGCCCCTTGGCCATGGAATATCTGCACACGATGGTGCGCGTTGCCGACCTCGCGGCAGCGCTCGAATTCTATTGCCACAGGCTCGGGCTCGTCGAGGTGCGGCGCATGGAGCATGAGAAGGGCCGCTTCACGCTCGTCTTTCTCGCCGCGCCGGGCGATCTCGAGCGCGCCAGGCGGGACCAGGCGCCGCTTCTCGAGCTCACCTACAACTGGGACCCGGAGCACTACACGGGCGGCCGCAATTTCGGTCATCTCGCCTATCGCGTCGATGACATCTATGCGACCTGCCAGCGTCTCATGGACGCCGGGGTGACCATCAACCGTCCGCCGCGCGACGGCCATATGGCCTTCATCCGCTCGCCCGATGGCATCTCGATCGAGCTCCTGCAGCGCGGCGCGGCGCTGCCGCCGAAGGAACCCTGGGCCTCGATGGAGAATACGGGAAGCTGGTAGCCCCTTGCCAGGCGGTGCTGCGGTCCGATAGAGCAGGCGCTTCCCGACCCTCGAAGCAAAGGACCGGCACGCGAGATGGACGCCCCGAAGAAAGTGGTGCTCGCCTATTCGGGCGGGCTTGATACCTCCGTCATCCTGAAGTGGCTCGAGACAACCTATGGCTGCGAGGTGGTCGCCTTCACCGCCGATCTCGGCCAGGGCGCCGAGCTCGAGGAGGCGCGGCGGAAGGCCGAGATGCTCGGGGTCAGGGAGATTTTCGTCGAGGACCTGCGCGAGGACTTCGTGCGCGACTATGTCTTCCCCATGATGCGCGCCAACGCCCTTTATGAGGGCCTCTATCTTCTCGGCACGGCGATCGCCCGCCCGCTCATCGCCCGGCGCCAGATCGAGATCGCGCATCAGACCGGCGCCGACGCGGTGGCGCATGGCGCCACCGGCAAGGGCAACGATCAGGTGCGCTTCGAGCTCGGCTATTACGCGCTGGATCCCGATATCCGGGTCATCGCTCCCTGGCGCGAATGGGATCTCGGCTCGCGCGCGAAGCTCATCGCCTTCGCCGAGGCGCATCAGATCCCGATCCCGCGCGACAAGCGCGGCGAGGCGCCCTTTTCGGTTGACGCCAATCTTCTCCACACCTCGAGCGAGGGCAAGGCGCTCGAGGACCCCGCCGCGGAGGCCGAGGAATTCGTCTATTCACGCACCGTGGCGCCCGAGGATGCGCCGGACCGCCCCGAATATATCGAGATCGCCTTCGAGAAGGGCGACGCGGTCGCGATCGACGGCGAGGCGCTCTCGCCCGCGGCCCTGCTCGCGCGGCTGAACGACTACGGCCGCCGCCACGGCATCGGCCGCATCGACCTCGTCGAGAACCGTTTCGTCGGCATGAAGTCGCGCGGCATCTACGAGACCCCGGGCGGCACCATCCTCATGGCCGCGCATCGCGGCATCGAGCAGTTGACGCTCGACCGCGGCGCCGCGCATCTGAAGGACGAGCTCATGCCGCGCTATGCCGAGCTCATCTACAACGGCCTCTGGTTCTCGCCCGAGCGCGAGATGCTGCAGGCAGCGATCGACCACAGCCAGGCGCATGTGACGGGCTGCGTGCGGATGAAGCTCTACAAGGGCACAGCGCAGGTCGTCGGCCGCAGCTCGCCCAACTCGCTCTACAGCCTCGAGCACGTCACTTTCGAGGAAGACACGGTCTACGACCAGCGCGATGCGGAAGGCTTCATCAAACTGAACGCCCTGCGCCTCAGACTTCTCGCCCGCCGGCGGCGGCGGTGAATGGCAGACCACCCGCATTGACATTGCCGAGCGGGCGGGTGGAATAGCGCTATGACACGGATCGGGATCGTCACGGGACTCGCCTTCGAGGCCCGTGCACTGGAACGGGCGGCGCGGCGCACCAGCGTTGCGGACCGCGTGCGGATCCACTGTGCGGGGCCGGGACCTGCGCGCGCCCGCGCGGCCGCCGAGCACTTGCTTGCACAGGGCACGGGCCTCCTGCTCTCGGCCGGGCTCGCCGGTGGGCTCGATCCTGCGCTCGCGCCCGGTGACGCCCTTCTCGCCGAGGCCGTGATCGCGCCCGACGGCGCCCGCTACGATGCCGATGCGGCACGTCTTGATATGACGATGCGGGTGTTGGGAGATGTGGAGGGCGTCCGGCGCGGGGTGCTGCTGGGCAGCGGGACGCCCGTCACCTCGCCGGTCGAGAAGGCGCGGCTTTATAGAGACACCGGCGCGCATGCCGTCGACATGGAGAGCCACGCCGTCGCCGCGGTGGCCGCGGCGGCCGCAGTGCCCTTCCTCGCCCTGCGCGTCCTCGCCGACCCGGCGCATCAGGCGATCCCGGCCGCGGCGCTCGCCGGCATGCGTGCCGACGGCCGCGTCGATCCATGGCCGGTGATGCGGGCGATGCTGGGACGCCCCGCCATGTGCGCCGGGATGCTGCGCCTTTCCCGGCAGAGCCGGGTTGCGCGGCGGCGCCTAGGCTGTCTTGGCGAGCGTCTTCTTGCCCGACTTGTCGGCCCCGGCCTCTGAGAGGAAGCCTTCGACCTGCTGCTCGAAGATATATTCCGCCCGGCGCTGGCCATCGAGCGGGATCTCGGGCGCCATCGGCCCCTCGGTGCGCGGTCCGCGCAGGCCGACGAGAAGCGCTTTCAAGGGATGCGCCAGCGCGTCAGCGGCCGCCGTCGGCTCATAGCCGCAATGCGCCATGCAGTTGGCGCATTTCTCGTAATTGCCGGTGCCATAGGCGTCCCAGTCGGTGGTCTCCATCAGCTCGCGGAAGCTTTTCGCGAAGCCCTCGCCGAGCAGGTAGCAGGGCTTCTGCCAGCCGAAGATATTGCGCGTCGGCATGCCCCAAGGCTGGCAGCGGTAGCTCTGGTTGCCGGCGAGGAAGTCGAGATAGAGCCCGGAATGGTTGAGCGTCCATTTCCTGCCCTTGCCAAGGGCCAGGATCTCGCGGAACAGGGTTTTCGTCTTCTTGCGATTGAGGAAATGCTCCTGGTCCGGCGCCCGCTCATAGGCATAGCCGGGCGAGATCGTCACACCGACCCCGAGATCGCGTGCGAAATCGAGAAAGGCCGCCACCCGCTCGGGCTTCGCACCATCGAAGACAGTGGCATTAACATTCACCTGAAAGCCCTTGTCCTGCGCCGCCTTGATCGCCCTCACCGCACGCTCGAAGACGCCCTCCTGGCACACCGACCGGTCGTGCTCCTCCTTGAGCCCGTCGAGATGGACCGAAAAGAAGAGATAGGGCGAGGGTGTGAAGAGATGCAGCTTCTTCTCGAGCAAGAGCGCGTTGGTGCACAGCGAGACGAACTTCCTGCGCCTGACGATGCCGGCGACGATCTCGCCGATCTCCTTGTGGATCAGCGGCTCACCGCCGGGAATGGCAACCACCGGCGCGTCACATTCATCGACGGCGGCGAGGCATTCGTCGACCGACAGCCGCCGGTTCAGGATCGGCTCGGGATAGTCGATCTTGCCGCAGCCGGCGCAAGAGAGATTGCAGCGAAACAGCGGCTCGAGCATGAGCACCAGCGGATAGCGCTTATTGCCCTTGAGCTTCTGCTTGAGGATATAGCCGCCGACGCGGAGCTGCTGCAAAAGGGGTACGCCCACCTTGACTTCCTTTCCAACTCGTTGCGATCCGCTCAGGCCCCGCCGCGCACCTGCGCCGGCAGCTTGAACTGGACATTTTCGGTGATGCCGTTGTGCGGCACGACGTCGATCGGTGCGAGGCTCTCGAGCCGCGCCACGAGCTCGTCGACGAGAATCTCCGGCGCCGAGGCGCCGGCGGTGATGCCCACCGTTTCGGCACCGTCGAGCCAGGCCGGATCGAGCGCCGCCGCATCGTCGATCAGATAGGCGGGCACGCCCATGCCTTCCGCGATCTCGCGCAGACGGTTCGAGTTCGAGCTGTTGCGCGCGCCGAGAACAAGCAGCACGTCGACCTTTGCCGCAAGCTCGCGCACCGCCTGCTGCCGGTTCTGCGTCGCATAGCAGATGTCCTTGACATCAGGACCCTTGATCGCCGGGAAGCGACGCTTCAGGGCAGCGATGATGTCGCGGGTGTCATCGACCGAGAGCGTCGTCTGCGTGACATAGGCGACACGCTCCGGGTCGGCGACCTCGAGCCGTTCGGCCTCGGCCACCGAGCCCACGAGATAGACGCGGCCGTCGATCTGCCCGAGTGTGCCCTCGACCTCGGCGTGACCGGCATGACCGATCAGGATCACCTCATAGCCGGCGCGCGCATAGCGCTGCCCTTCGTGATGCACCCGGCTCACCAGCGGACAGGTGGCATCGATGACCTCGAGCGCCCGGCCGGCTGCATCCGCCTCGACCTTGCGCGAGACGCCGTGCGCCGAAAAGATCGTGAGCGCACCCGCCGGGATTTCGTCGACCTCCTCGACGAATATCGCGCCCTTGGAACGCAGATCCTCGACGACCCGCCGATTGTGCACGATCTCATGACGCACATAGACCGGCGGCCCATATTGTTCGAGCGCTCGCTCGACGATCTCGACCGCCCGTTCGACCCCCGCACAAAACCCCCGCGGCTGCGCAAGAAGAACCCGCATCGACGTTCCTTCCTTCCCTGACCGACGCCACCGACCATCGGTCCATGTGTCATCCGCTGGCCCCGGTACCGTGACAAGCGGACTGAATTGCTCCGATATTAGAGAGCATCGCCCGGCATCTCAGCCACTTAGCGAAATCGTGATGACCCCGATTCCGCTCCGAACCCCTCCGCGCCAATTGCCGCGGGTGACGGCAACCGGTCTGCCGTCAATGGGCTTCGGCCCAGTTCGAGCCGACGCCGATATCGACAACGAGCGGCACCGACAGCGACAATGCGGGCAGAGTGGCCTCTTCCATGGTCCGGCTGATGACCGGCCGCGCCGCCTCGATGGCCGCTTCCGGCGCCTCGAAAACAAGTTCGTCATGCACCTGCAGCAGCATTTTGACATTTTCAAGGCCGGCCGAGCGAAGCGCGCCGGGCATACGTACCATGGCACGCTTGATGATGTCGGCGGCCGAGCCCTGGATCGGCGCGTTGATCGCCGCGCGCTCGGCAAAGCCGCGCTGGTTGGGGTTTTTCGCGTTGATGTCGGGGGTGTGGATGCGGCGGCCGAACAGGGTCCGGACATGGCCCTTCTCGCGCGCCGTCGCCTTGGTTGCCTTCATATAGTCGCGGATGCCGGGAAAGCGCTCGAAATAGGTCTCGATATAGGCCGCCGCCTCGTCGCGGGAGATGTCGAGCTGGCGCGCGAGCCCGAAGGCGGAGATACCGTAGATGATGCCGAAATTGATCGCCTTGGCGCGCCGCCGGGTGAGCGGATCCATCTTCGCAAGCGGCACGCCGAAGACCTCCGATGCAGTCATGGCGTGAATGTCGAGCCCCTCGGCGAAGGCCTGTTTCAATGTCGCGACATCGGCGATATGGGCGAGAATCCGGAGCTCGATCTGGCTGTAGTCTGCCGACAGCAGGCGGCATCCGTCGGCGGCGATGAAGGCGCGCCGGATGCGCCGGCCCTCTTCGGTGCGGACCGGAATGTTCTGCAGATTGGGGTCGGTCGAGGCGAGACGGCCGGTCGAGGTGTTGGACAGTGAATAGGAGGTGTGCACGCGCCCGGTGCGCGGATTGATGGCCGCCGCAAGGGCGTCCGCATAGGTGCTCTTGAGCTTGGCGAGCTGGCGCCACTCGAGCACCCGGCGCGGCAGCTCGTGGCCCTCTTCGGCCAGCTTCTCAAGCACTGCGGCGCTGGTCGAATAGGCACCGCTTTTCGACCTCTTGCCGCCCGCGAGCCCCATCTTCACGAAAAGGATCTCGCCGAGCTGTGCCGGGCTTGCGATATTGAAGGGCTCGCCCGCCAGGGCGTGAATCTCCTTCTCGAGCCGCGCCATGCCCGCGGCGAATTCGCCCGACAGGCGGTTGAGCTCGGCACGGTCGACCTGGATCCCGTGCCGCTCCATGTCGGCAATGACCGGCACCAGCGGCCGCTCGATGGTCTCATAGAGCGTGAGCAGCCCCTCGGCGGGCAGACGCGGCTTCAGCAGGCGATGGAGCCGCCCCGCGAGATCCGCATCTTCGGCCGCATAGCGTGTCGCCTCGGCGATCGGCACGCGATCGAAGGTCACCTGCGCCTTGCCCTTGCCGGCGACTTCCTTGAAGGCCACCGGCTCGATGCCGAGGTGAAGCTGCGACAGTTCGTCGAGCCCGTGACCGTGCAGCCCGGTCTCGAGCACATAGGAGATGAGCATCGTGTCGTCGATCGGCGCCACCGCGAGGCCCTCGCCGGCAAGGACCGCCAGGTCATATTTGATATTCTGCCCGACCTTGAGGATCGCCGGATCGGCAAGAACCGGCTTGAGCGCAGCGAGCGCCTGCGGGAGCGGGATCTGCCGCGGGGCCGCGTCCTCGAGCTCGAGACCGTCGCGCGGCCGGTGACGCAGCGGGATATAGGCGGCCTTGCCGGCCTCGATTGAAAGCGAGATGCCGACGAGCTCCGCGCGCACCGGATCGAGCCCGGTGGTCTCGGTATCGATGGCGACGATCCCGGCCTCGCGAATGCGGTCGATCCAGCGCACGAGCGCGTCCATTGTGTCTAGCGTCTCATATTCGGGCGTGCCGACCGCGATGGTCTCCGCCTCCTCGGGACTCGTCCCCGGAATACCGTCGCCAAGATGGGCGATGACGCGGGCACGGAGCGCCTTGAAACCATTGGCGTCGACAAAGGCGAGGACGCGGGCGGGATCGGGATCGCGCACCGCGAGCGCCTCGAGCGGCCAGTCGTCGAGCGGCACCTTTGGATCGAGCGTGACGAGCCGCTTCGACAGCCGCGCCGCGTCGGCGTGGGCGAGGAGATTTTCCCGCCGCTTCGGCTGCTTGATCTCACCCGCGTGGGTGAGCAGGGTCTCGAGATCGCCATATTCGGCGATGAGCTGCGCCGCCGTCTTGGGACCAATGCCGGGAACGCCCGGCACATTGTCGGACGAATCGCCGCACAGCGCCTGCACCTCGATCACCCGCTCCGGCCCGACGCCGAATTTCTCGCGCACCTCGTCAGGGCCGATGCGGCGGTTCTTCATCGGATCGAGCAGGGTCACCACCGCATCCTCGACAAGCTGCATGAGGTCCTTGTCGGACGAGACAATGGTCACCTTGAAGCCCTTCCCGCGGGCCTTCCGCGTCAGGGTCGCGATGATGTCGTCGGCCTCGTAGCCCTCGCGCTCGATTGCGGGCACGGAGAAGGCCTCGACCGCCTCGCGGATGAGCGGGAATTGCGGCACCAGATCCTCGGGCGCCTCGGGCCGGTTGGCCTTGTAGTCCTCATAGAGGTCGTTGCGGAAGGTGCGCCGGGCGGCATCGAAGACCACCGCAAGATGGGTCGGCGCCTCGCCCTCGTTGACGTCCTTCAGCAGCTTGAACAGCATGTTGGAAAAGCCGAAGACGGCGTTCACCGGCGTGCCGTCCGGGCGCGTCATCGGCGGCAGGGCGTGATAGGCGCGGAAGATGTAACCCGAGCCATCGACGAGATAGAGATGCGGGGTCTTCGTCATGCCCGCCTTTGTAACGGGCGGCTGGCGCGAAGGCGAGGCGGAAATGGGCGCGCCATCGCCGCCCGGCTCACAAGGCCCCGATCAGGCCGCCCTGGCTTTCTTGCCCTTGCTGCCGCGCTTGTCCTTCGGCCCGCCGGCGAGGATGAAGAGACGGTCGCAATAGGGGCATTCGACGGCACCATCCGCGCCCATATTGAGAAAGACGCGGGGGTGGCCAAGCGCCCCCTCGCCGCCATCGCAGGCGACGACGGTGTCCTCGACATAGATCGTTTCGGGCGGTGGAATGCTCATCGCGATCTGGTCCCTCGGCAGAACTGTCCCGCCGCTATATAGGGCATGCAGCGATCATATGGAACCGGTCTGCCGGAGTACCGTTCGTTCGGGCTGGGCCCGTCGAAGCACGAACGGGGCGCGAGCGAAAGCGATGCCCTGCCTTCTTCCGCCGAAACCTTTCTGGTCGACCGCCCCGCATTGACCGCACCGGCAGCGGGTGCTAGCGCAGGGCATCGCGTGCACTTGCGAGACGGGGACCTGTGGTGGACACCGAAGCGGCAATATCGGTTCGCGGGTTGGAAAAGGTCTATGGCGGACGCAGCCCCAAGCGGGCGCTCAAGGGCATCGATCTCGATATCCCGCAGGGCTCGCTTTTCGGCCTCCTCGGGCCCAATGGAGCCGGCAAGTCGACCTTCATCAACATCCTCGCCGGCCTTGTGCGCAAGACGGCGGGAGAGGTCCGGATCTGGGGTTTCGATCTCGACACCAATCCGCGCAATGCCCGGGTCTCGATCGGCGTCGTACCGCAGGAGCTCGTCTTCGACGCCTTCTTCACGCCCTGGGAGATGCTCGAGGTGCAGGCCGGCATGTATGGTGTGCCCAGACAGGAGCGCCGTACCGCCGAGCTCCTGCGCGCCGTGCGCCTGTGGGAGCAGCGGCACGCCTATTCGCGCACGCTTTCGGGCGGAATGAAGCGGCGCCTGCTCGTCGCCAAGGCGCTCGTGCACTCGCCGCCGGTGCTGATCCTCGACGAGCCCACCGCCGGCGTCGATATCGAGCTCCGGCAGCTTCTCTGGAACTATGTGCGCGAGCTGCATGCAACAGGCACGACCATCGTGCTGACGACGCACTATCTCGAGGAGGCGGAAGAGCTCTGCGACCGCATCGCGATCATCAACCACGGCGCGGTCGTCGCCTGTGAGCCGACGGCGCAACTGCTGTCGCGGATCGACGAGAAGGAGGTCATCCTGCGCTTCGCCGAGCCGCTCGACAGCCTGCCGCCGGCCTTTGCCCGCTTCCGCACACGCCTTCTGCCGCCCGATCGGCTGGCGGTGCAGATCTCGCGCAGCAGCGGCGATATCGACGCGGTCCTGCGCGCGATCGCCGCTTGCGGCCTGCCGGTGGTCGACCTCACCACCGACGAGACCGATCTTGAGGACATCTTCCTGCAGATCACGCGCGGCGGGGCGCGCGAGGCCGCGCGCGCGGAGTGAGCACCGACATCGACATTCTGGTCATCGGCAGCGGTGCCGCCGGGCTCACCGCGGCGCTTACGCTCGCCCGGCATGCGCGTGTCACGCTCGTATCCAAGGCCGAACTGGGCGCCGGTGCTACGCCGCGCGCGCAGGGCGGTATCGCCGCCGTGCTCGCCGCTGGCGATTCCGTCGCGCAGCATATCGCCGACACCCTCGATGCCGGCGCCGGGCTGTGCAAGCCGGAAGTCGTGCGCTTCGTCGTCGAGCGCGGACCGGAGGCCATCGCCGGCCTCATTCGCCTCGGCGTGCCCTTCACCCGCGGCGCCGGGGGCAAGGACGAGTTCGCCTACCATCTGACGCGCGAAGGCGGCCATTCGGTGCGCCGCGTCATCCATGTCGACGACGCAACCGGCCGGGCGGTGCAGACAGCACTCGAGGCCCGGGCGCGGGCGGAGCCCAACATCCGGGTGCTCGAGCACCATATGGCGGTCGATCTCATCACCCGTCGCCATCTCTGTGGGCGCAAGGCCGGAGCGGAGCGCTGTCACGGCGCCTATCTTCTCGATCGACGCGCCGGGCGGGTCATCGCCCTGCCGGCACGGGTGGTGGTGCTTGCCACCGGCGGCGCGAGCCGCGTCTATCTCTACAGCTCGAACCCCGACGGCGCCACCGGCGACGGCATCGCCATGGCCTGGCGTGCCGGCTGCCGGGTGGCGAACATGGAATTCAACCAGTTCCACCCGACCTGCCTCTATCACCCGCAGGCGAAGAACTTTCTCATCACCGAGGCGCTGCGCGGCGAGGGGGCGCGGCTCACCCTGCCCGATGGCACGCGCTTTCTCGACCGCTATGACCGCCGCGGCGAGCTTGCGCCGCGCGATATCGTTGCCCGCGCCATCGATCACGAGATGAAGCGGCGCGGCCTCGACCATGTGCTGCTCGACATCAGCCACCGCGACCCCGACTTCGTGCTCGCGCACTTTCCGACCATCTACCGCCGCTGCCGCGACTATGGAATCGACATCACGAAGGAGCCGATTCCCGTGGTCCCGGCAGCGCACTACAGCTGTGGCGGTGTGCTTGTCGATCGCGCCGGGCGGACCGATCTCGACGGTCTCTACTGCATCGGCGAGGCCTCCTGCACGGGGCTACATGGCGCCAACCGCATGGCCTCCAACTCGCTGCTCGAATGCCTCGTCTTCGGCCAGGCCGCGGGCGAGGACATCCGGGCCCGCCTCGATGATCTCGCGCCGCCCGGTGTGCCGCGGCCATGGGACGAAAGCCGGGTCACCGATTCCGACGAGGAGGTCGTGGTCACCCACAACTGGGCCGAGCTCCGGCGCTTCATGTGGGATTATGTCGGCATCGTGCGCAGCGACAAGCGGCTCGAGCGCGCCCGGCACCGTGTCGATCTCCTGCGTCAGGAGATCGCCGACTATTACGGCAATTTCCGGGTCACCCCCGACCTGCTCGAGCTCAGGAACCTTCTCGAGGTCGCGGACCTGATCGTCCGCTCGGCGATGGCGCGGCGGGAATCGCGCGGCCTGCATTACTCCCTCGACCACCCGCAAGCGGCGCCGGAAGGGCGGGACACGATTCTCAGCCCCTGAACGCGCCCGCGCCGGTCGCTCTAATTCAAGCGAAGCGCAAGATTTTCTTAGCGAGTCCCGCGATATCCTGCGCGGTCCGGAAAGGAGGCATCGCGCCATGCGCCACCACAGGCTCGGCCACAGGGACATCGCGCGCCTTCTCCGCGACGGGCGGGGTGGTACGCTGACGCTGAGCGCCATCGTCTTTCCCGTCCTCATCGGCTTCGCCGGCCTCGCGCTCGACGGTGCCAACTGGTACGCACAGCGACGGGCAACGCAGAACATGGTCGACGCGGCGGCCATCGCCGCCGCCTATGCGAAGCTTGACGGTCAGGCACTCGACCAGATCACCGCCGTCGCCCGCGCCGAGGCCGAGCGCAACGGCTTCGACGCAACCGCCGGCGATTCAATCAGCGTCGCCGAGGCCACCGGCGGGCCGGTCGGCGCCTCGCTGCCGCTCGTCACCGTCCGCATCACGCACAACACCCCGCTTTATGT
>JBHHTO010000002.1:0-35259 GCA_046753425.1 Rhodothalassiaceae bacterium
CCGTACTGGACGTGACGAGTCCGCGCAATGCCCTGTTCCCTGTCGGTGATCATCCCCGCCCGGCCCGGCGAGCCCGGTCTCGATGCGCTCGTGGCAGCGCTCGAAGACGCGCCGGCGGTCGACGAGGTGCTTGTGTGTTCCGAAGGCAGCCGGGCGCGCAGCCTCAATGCCGGCGCGGCGCAAGCGCGCGGCGAGCTCCTGTGGTTCCTGCACGCCGACAGCCGGCTCGCACCCGACACGGTGACGCATCTGCTCACCGCCGCGGGGCGCCACCCCGATGCGCTCCTTTTCTTCGATCTCGCCTTTCTCGATGATGCGAGCCCGTTCGTGCGACTCAATCAATGGGGCGGCAATCTTCGGGCGCGGCTGTTGCGCCTGCCTTTCGGCGATCAGGGCCTCGCCTGCCGGCGCGCGGTGTTCGCGCGCATCCGCCCCTATCGTGAGGACGTACCCTATGGCGAGGACCATCTGCTCGTCTGGCAGGCGCATCGGGCGCGGGTACCGGTGCGCCCTGTCGGTGCGCCGCTCGCCACCTCGGCGCGGACCTATGCCGCGCATGGGTGGCTCAGACTGACGCTTAGCTACCAGTATCGCTGGCTGCGACAGGCCGCGCCCGAGGCCTGGCGGCTTCTTGTCGAGCGTCTGCGATGAGCGGCGCGATCGCCATCCTTGCCAAGACCCCGGGGCTCACCCCGGCCAAGACGCGCCTCGCGGCGACGCTCGGGACAGAGGCGGCGGAAGCGTTCTATCGCCTTGCGCTCGATGCGGTCGAGGCAGCCGTCACCGGGTTTCTCGCGCACCATCCGGCCTGGCGTGCGGTCTGGGCGCTGGCCGAAGGGGAGGGGATCGATCACCGCCGTTGGCAAAGACTCGGCGCGGTGCCTAGCGGTGAGGGCGGCCTCGGCCGGCGCATGGCGCATGTCTATGAGCGATTTCGCGCCGCACATGGTGGCGCGATTCTGATCGGCACCGATGCGCCACAGATGACGTCACGTCATCTTGCCGCCGCCGTGGCGGCGCTCGCGACCGCGGATTTCGTCATCGGCCCGGCGTCGGATGGCGGCTTCTGGCTTATCGGCGGCCGCCGGCCGGTGCCGCCGGAATTATGGGAAAGGCCGCGCTATTCCGGCCCCCATGCGCGGGAGGACCTGCTCACCGCCTTCGCCGGGGCCGGGCTCCCGCAACCGGTGCCGCTCATGACCCTGACCGATGTCGACGAGATCGCCGATCTTGCTCCCATGATCTCGGAGATGCCGCGCGATCCCGCACCGCCGCAAGCGGCCTGCATCGCCTGGGCGCGGTCGCATGTCATCGCTTAGGCGGCGGCCTCACTCCATGCGTGAGGGCAGCCACAGCGCGATCTCCGGCCAGGCCATGACCAGAGCGAGGCCGAGAATCTGGAGCAGCACAAAGGGCACGATGCCGGCATAGATGTGCTGCATCTTCACGCCCGCGGGCGCCACACCCTTCATGTAGAAGAGCGCAAAGCCGAAGGGCGGGGTGAGAAAGCTCGTTTGCAGGTTGACCGCGACGAGGACGGCAAACCAGGGAATGGTGAGCTCCGGCCAGGGCACATGGCCAGCGAAATCGAGGGCGCGGATGACCGGCGCGAAGACCGGCAGCACGATGAGCGTGATCTGGATCCAGTCGAAGAAGAAGCCGAGCGCAAAGACGACCGCCATGAGGATGAACAGGATGCTCCACGGACCGGCGCCGAGCGCCTCGACGAAACGGACGATGAGGTCGTGCCCGCCGAGCAGCGCGAAGACATAGGAAAAGGCCGTCGCGCCGACGAAGATACCGAACAGCATGGCGCTGGTCAGCGTCGTGCGGTCCATGATCTCGCGCCAGCCCGCGCGGTCGAGGCGCCCCTTGGCGAGCGCGAGCAGGATGGCGCCGGCCGCGCCGACGCCGCTGGCCTCGGTGGGGGTCGCGAAGCCGGCGAAGATGGAGCCCAGCACGAGCAGGATCAGGATCACCGGCGGCACGAGGCTTGAGGCCACCATGCGTGCGAGCGCGGCCCAGCTCTCCGGCCCCTCGGAACGCGGCATCGGCGGTGCCAGGTGGGGCGCCAGATGCGATCGGGCGTAAATGTAGAGAAGGTAAAGAAGCGAAAGCAGGATGCCGGGTCCGATGGCGGCCATGAACAGCGTGCCGACCGAGCTGCCGAGCAGATCGGCCATGACCACGAGCATGATCGAGGGCGGAATGAGGATACCGAGCGTGCCCGATGCAGCGATGGTGCCGGTCGCGAGCCGGTTGTCATAGCCGCGTTCGACCATGACCGGCAGCGCCATCAGTGTCATCATGACGACGCTCGCACCGATGATGCCGGTGGTCGCTGCCATGATGATCCCGAGCAGGGTCACCGAGAGCGCGAGGCCGCCGGGAACCCGGCGCGTGAGCACCTGCAGTGTCTGCAGCAGATCACTTGCGATGCCGCTCTTCTCGAGCGCCGTGCCCATGAGAATGAACATCGGAATGGCGACCAGCACAAGATTGTCGACGACTTCGCCAAAGATGCGTCCGACGACGAGGAAGAAGCTCAGATGGTTCTCGATCCCGAGACCGACCGCCAGCAGCCAGAACGCAAGCCCGGTGCCGCCGAGCACGAAGGCGACGGGCAGGCCCGAAAACAGCAATACGGCCAGGACAACGAACATCCACAGCGGGAGAAGCTCGATCATCATCAGATGCGCTCCTCCTCGATATGGCTCTCCGCGGCCTCGCCATGTGCGAAACCGGTCCGCTCGGAAAGTGCCTTAGGGCCGAACAGATAGATGCCGGACTTGAGAAGGCGCGCGAGGCCGGAAAGGGCGAGGATCACGAAGCCTGCAAGCAGGACGGACTTGATGATCCAGCGCATGGGGAGGCCGGTGGGCGAGGGGCTCGCCTCGCCGCTCAGCACGGCGCGCAGGACATAATCCCAGCCGAACCAGAGGATGGCGGCGCAGTAGGGAAGGAGGGTGAGCGCAAGGCCGAGAAACTCGATCCAGGCCTTGCTGCGCGGCGAGAGGCGCTCGTGCAGCACCTCGATCCGCACATGTGCGCCCTCATGATAGGCGAAACCCATGGCGAGCAGGAACAGCGCACCGTGTAGATGCCATTCAAGCTCCTGGATCTTCGACGAGCTGGTGCCGAGGGCGCGGCGCAGGACGACATCGGCGACGATGAGGAGCATGAGCAGCGGGGCGAGCCAGCCAGCCCGGCGGCCGATCCAGCGCACCAGCGTCTCGATGCGCTCCGCTAGACGAAGGAGGGCCTCACTCACTGTCGCCTACTCCCGGAGATAGCCGCGCTCGCGCCACACCGCGTGCGCCTCGCGAAAGGCCCTGAGGCTTTCCCAGCCGCGCCGGAAGTCCGCGTTCTCGGCCGACAGCTCCGTGGCGACCTCACCCCAGGCCTTGCGCAATGCCGCCAGCACCTCGGGCGGAAAACGGTGAAAGACGACGCCCTTCTCCTCGAGCGCCCGCATTGCATCGATCTGCAGCGCCTCACCCTCCGACAGGCCGTAGCGGATGTTCTCCGAGCACACCGCCTCGATCTGCGCCTGCTGCATGGCGCTCAGGCTCTTCCAGGCATCGAGATTGATCATCAGCTCGAAAAAGGTCGACTGCTGGTGCCAGCCGGGAAAATAATAATGTTTTGCAGCCTGATAGAAGCCCATCCTGAGATCGACGGCGGGCACTGAATATTCGCTGCCGTCGATGGCGCCGAGTTCGAGGGCCTGAAAGATCTCGCCGCCGGAGAGGAGCTGCACCGAGGCGCCGAGCTTCTCGAGCACCTTGCCACCGAGACCGAAATAGCGCACCCGCAGTCCCCTGAAGTCATCCACGGTCTCGATCGGCTTCTTGAACCAGCCTGCGGCCTCGGGCGGCGAGATGCCGCATATCAGGCTGTGAATATTGTGGCGGTGATAGATGTCCTCGAAAATCTCGCGCCCGCCGCCATAGTCGAACCAGGCGAGATATTCCGCCGCCGAAGGACCGAAAGGCACGGCGGCGAAAAGCTGCAGCGCCGGCTCGCGTCCCGCCCAGTAGCCGGGCGTCGACCAGCCCGCCTCGATGGCGCCATAGGAGACGGCGTCGAAGATCTCGAAAGGCGGGATGAGTGCGCCCGGCTCATGGAATCTGAGCTCGATCCGTCCACCCGAGACCGCACGCGCAAGCGTCTCGATGCGCTTTCCCATCGAGCCCAGAATGACGATCGAGGACGGGTAGGTGGAGGCGAGCCGCCAGCGCACCGGCTTGTCCGTGACCGCGGCATCGGCATTTCCGGCCTCTTCCTGTGATGGGCCGCAGGCGGCAACGAGGCCGAGGATGACAAAGACGCACGCAAGCCTAACCAGACGCATCGCACCGTGCCCCCCTTGCTGATATTCCCATGGGTTAGCGAAGTTTCTTCAGAGATTGTGCGAGAAGCACATAGAGCTTGCCCATCTCTGAGGAGATGAGCGTCACCGACAGCGTGCTGTGCCGGTCGCGCGTCATCACCTGTTCCATCAGGGCCTCGAAATCGCGGAAGTATTTGAGCACGGTGTCGCGGAACTCGCGATCATGCTCGAACATGTCGCGGATGCGGGCGCGCGTCCTGCGATCGGCGAGCCTGACCGTGCGACGCGAGAAGATCGAGCGGTCGCCCTCGAGATAGCGTTGCCAGACATCATCCGGGACCTCGGTCTCGAGGATCTTGTCGATATCGACCGCCGCCGACTGCAGGCTCTCGATAAGCAGCGAGGAGGTGCGCACGAAGGCATCGCGCGAATTGGCGAGGATGCGGCGCTCGATCTCCTCGGACTTGTTGAGAAAGCTGGTCGCCCGGTGCACCAGCTTGTCCGACTGCTCGGCCAGCCGCGCCGCCATCCGCTCGCTCTCCGCGCCGGCCTCCGAGGCCGCCTCGCGCAGCGCCGCCACGGTGGCATCGAGGGTCTTCGTGATCTTCTCCTCGAGCTCGTTCACCTCGGCGCCGAACATGGTGTTGAGCGTGTCCATCGACTGTCCGACCTCGCGCAGCCCCTTGGCGATCGCCGAAGCGAGGCGCGCCTCGAAGACCTCTCCCGATTCGCTGACCGAGTGCTTCGCGGCCTCGGTGGCATCGCGCAGCCGTTCGGCGGCGAGCGCGAAATGCTGGGCCACCGCATCGAGCTCGCCCTTGGTTGAATCCCCGGCGAGCCTCATCGCACTCGCCTTTTCGGCCACAAGCGCGGCGGCCTCGGACAGCCGTTCGGCGGCGGCGTCGGTATCGGCGAGGATGCGCTTGCGCTCGCCGCCGAAGGCGGAGGCCGCCTGACCCAATGATTCCGAGGAGCGTTCGAGGACGCCCATCAGACCCTGGCCCTCCTCGCGCAGCCGTGCCACCGCGGCGTCGAGCGTCTCGACGGCGCCGCGCCCGCGCTCGTCGATACGCGCGATCTCGGCATCCAGGGCCTCGGCATTCTCCAGCATGCGGCCCGCGACCGACTCCGCCTGTTCATTGAGGGCATCGGACTGCGAGCGGAAGCGCTCGGCAGCCTCGAGAACCGTGCCGGCGCTGGCCTCGGAGGCTTCGGCAAGCGCCTTGCGCTCGCTGGCGAGACGATCGCCGACCTCCTCGATGCGCCGCCGCATGTCGTCGAGAAGCTGGCCCAGATTGGCGCTGCGCTCGTCCATGCGGGCCCCGGCCTCGCCCATGTTCTTCGCCGCCTCGCCGGCCGCCGCAGCGACGATCTCGGCCTGGTCGGCGAGCGCCCGGGCGAGGCGCTCAAGCTCGGCCACGCCCCGGGCCGCCTGTTCCTCGAGCGCCGCGGCGTCACCCGCAAATCCCTCGCGGAAGCCGGAGAGACGTTCCATCAGACGCGCACCGGCCGCCTCGGCAACGGCGTCGAAGGATTTGAGCTGCTCCTCGAAGCGATCGATCGTCTCCTGAACCTGCGCCAGGATCTCGTCAGCGCGCGAGGCCGGGACGGCGGTAGCCGTTTCCGCCGCGGCTGCAAGCCCCTCGCCGACGCGGCGGAAGGTCGCTTCCGCTTCCTCGAGCGCCTTGCCCGCAAGCTCCGACATCGATTTGGCCTGCCTTCCAAAAGCGGCGGCGGCGTCGTCGCTCCGTGCGAGCGCGCTGTCGGCTTCCTCGCGCAGCCGGGTAGCGGTCTCGACCAGAACGCCCTCGATGCGCCGTGCCTCTTCCTCGCTCGCGGCGGCAAGCTCCCTGAGCCGCTGATGGCGCTCCTCGAGGCGGCCGCCGAGGGTCCCGTCCAGGGAGTCGAGTTCCTTCATTCGCTCGCCAAGCGCACGAATGGCGGCATCGAGACCGCCCGCGATTTCCTCGAGCCGCGCGGCGATATCCTGCGAGCTGCCGTCCAACTGCGACAGATGCTCGGCGAGCAAGGATTCGGCATTCTCGATTTCGCCCGCGGCCGCACGCGCGCCCTCGCGCAGCGCATCGCCCTGCTGGGCGATCCCTTCAAGCGCAGAAACGATTGCTTTCTCCGCCTCTTGTGCCGTTGTCCTGATGTCGTCGGTAAAGCGGGATGTGGCCGCTTCCAGGGCCTCGAGACGGGCCCCGAGTGCGCCGTCGAGCTCGGCGAGCGCCGTGTGCTCCCGTGCCAGCATGTCGCGGATCGTCGCCGCCTTCGCCTCCGCGTCGGCGGTGGCCGAGAAGAGCTCGGCAATCTCCTTCCTGAAGCGGTCCTCAAGATTGTCGATCCGGCTCGCCGCGAGCTCGACCGCGGCTTCGACATGATCCATGTCATGGCGGATGCGCTCCACGAGAGCATCGAGTCGCCGCTCCGCATGATCGATCGGGGCCAGCGCCCGATCGAGGCTGCGGGCAACGCCGAGGCGGCGCTCGAGCAGGGGATCGGTGCGCTGGAAAACGAGTGCCACGAGCCAGGCGATGGCAACCGGCAGGAGGAGGCCCTGCAGCAGGGTCGCAAGCTCGACAAGCGTTAGCGTCCGCGCGCCGGTGAACAGGCCTTCGCGCCAGGCCACAAGCCCCGCCGCAAGGAGCCAGCCGAGGCTGAGCAGGAGGGCGAAAAGCATCGGCCACAGGCGGCGCGTCGGCAGCTCCGGCGGCGGCGCATCGACCGGCCCGCTGTCCTCCCCTGCGGCGGGCGCGCGGTCCCCGCTCTCCGGCGGCGGCTGAAAATCGAGTGACGCTGACATGCTCCGGTCCGGCGGCTCGTGGCAAGAGTTTCCCATTTGACGCAAGGCGTCAACATTGCCGACAATAGAAGGCCTTGCGGACGGTGGGAAGAGACGATGACAAAGAGGGCATCGGGTCGGGTCGACCAGGGCGCATCCTGCTCCGCCGGGACGGCCGCGCCCATGCCGACACCCGCACAACGTCGTTACCTGCGGCGGGGCCTCGACCAGCCGGGCGGCAAGCTGCCGCTGTTCGACGAAGATGGACAGCGCATCGATCCGCGCACGGTGCGCGCCTGTCTTGCCCATGGGTGGGCGGAACCCTGGACGCGCAATCCGGTCAAGCCGGACTGGCTCATCTGTCGCCTGACGCCTGCGGGGCGCGCCGTCCTTGCCGACCAAAGGGAGGGCGAAGGGTGAGCGAAGGCGGAGCCGAGCCCGTTCTCGATCACCGGCATCTCGATGCCTGCACCGAGGGGGACGACGCTCTCAAGCGCGAGGTGCTCGGCATCTTCGCCCGCCAGGTGCCGGACTATCTGGCGGCCATCGAGGCGACGCGCGAGAGCGACGACGAAAGCTGGCGCCGCGCCGTGCATCGGCTGAAAGGGGCGGCGCGCGCGGTCGGGGCGCGCGCACTCGCCGCCGAAGCCGCGGCGGCGGAGACGGCTGCACAGGCGGCGCGGCCGGCGCATCTTGGTGCCCTCCGTGCGTCCTGGGAGCGTGTCGCGGCGGAAATCGCTTCCCTCTGAGCGGTTTATCAAAATCTTTACCTTAATGGCCGTTTCATACCCGGGAACGAGGTCGAAGAAGAGCGAACCACGCCATGGCCGACTATGATTTCGAGCGACTGAGCGTCCTCATCGTCGAGGACAGCCTCTTCATTCGCTCGCTTCTCATCAACTCGCTGCGCATCCTTGGCGTCGGCAAGGTCTATGCCGTCGATCATGGCGGGCAGGCGATCGATTTCCTCAAGAAAGTGAAAAGCGACCCCATGTCGGCCGGCACCCAGGAGATCGACATCGTGATGTCCAACTGGCAGATGTCGCCGGTGGACGGCATGATGCTGTTGCGCTGGATCCGGCGCCACAAGGAAAGCCCCGACCGTTTCGTCCCCTTCATCCTGATCACCGCCTATTCCGAGCCGAAGCGCGTCACGGAGGCGCGCGATCTCGGCGCAACCGAGGTTCTCGCCAAGCCCTTCACCATCACCGCGATCGGCGAGAAGCTGGTCTCGATCATCGAGAAACAGCGGCAGTTCGTGCATACGCGGGACTATTTCGGCCCCGATCGCCGGCGCCGCATCGTGCCGATCGAATTCGAGGACCGGCGCAAGCTTGATGACAAGAGCCCTGGAGTGGAGATCGTCCGTGGCTGACCCCAAGGGGCAGAAGGTGCCCACAATCGTCCGCTTCTACCGCTTCCGCAACCGGCTCAAGGAAAAGACCCACGGGCTCGGCGGCGGCACCGGACAGGTCTCGGCAGAAGCCCTGGCCGAGGCGGAAAAGGCGCTGGCGCAGATGGCCGAGGATTACCCGGACTGGGTCTCGGGCCTGCTGGTCAAGCTGAGCGAGAAACATGGCCGCTGTGTCGACACGCCGGAGCACCGGCGCGAATATTTCGAGGAGATCAACGAGATCGCGCACGACATGAAGGGGCAGGGCGGCACCTTCGGCTATCCCCTGATCACCGAATTTGCCGATTCGCTGCACAATTTCACGACCATAAGGGGCGACATCACGGACTCGATGGTCGAACTCGTGAAAGCGCATATCGACGCCATGCGCGCCGTCATCCGTGGCCGCGTAAAGGGCGATGGCGGCGAGGTAGGTGCCCAGCTCAAGGCAACGCTTGATCAGGCAATCGAGAAGTACAAGGGCAAGAAATAGACGGCGCCGCGGTGCCGGCGGAGCGACGCCGGCCCCGGCAGTCCCCCGGTGCTATTCGACGATCCGCAGATTCTGCGCCGAACTGCGCGACTTGTCCTTGCGATCGGGAACAAGCTCGAACTCGACGCGCTGCCCCTCATGCAAGGTCTCCAGTCCCGCCTGCTTGACCGCGGTGACATGGACGAACACGTCCTTGGGAAATTCCTCGGAGGCGATGAAGCCGAATCCCTTTGTCGGGTTGAACCACTTGACCGTGCCGATAGACATCGTCCTTCGTCCTGCTGCTGGCATGCTGTGCCGGAGAAGCGCTCCGGCGGCGCGGCCGCGTGATCGGCGAGGCCGGCGCCTGCGGCAGGGCGAGTCCGCTTGGCAGGCGTGGTGTCTTCGTCGTCAAACGTCCATCTCTCTCGATAGATAAGAAGTCGCGCCAAGACAAGGGGCAGGCCTTGCGCACCTAAGCGCCGGCATCGTCACCCCGAACCGGCGCATAGAGGAGAAAGATCTGGGGCGGACCCGCGCGGTTGGCAAAGGGGAAAACGCCACGCGCCAGCTCCCAGCTGATCCCCGAGATCGGCAGGGCGCCGCGGCTCAGCATCGGCGTTTCTTCCTGAAGGCTGCGCTCGAACTCCTTCACGCGCAAGGCAAATTCCCTGCCCGTAAAATGGTCCGAAAGACAGCTTCCGGTCCACTCCCGGCGGGTCAGCGCCACGACCTCCGAGCCGTGCAGTCGCACCCGGAAATCGATACCCTCGGGACTGTCTGTGCGTTCGAAAACGGTGAGCCAGGGGAGAAGATCCGGCACCTCGGCAGGCACGAATCGTTCCCGCCATGGCAGGCCGCCTGCTGCCGGCCGCAAACGCTCCCAGAGGGCATGAAAGCGTACAAGAGGATGCTGCGCCGGAAGGTCCGACAAGGCAATCGGCATGAGCGGCCCCTCGGGAAGGAGCAAGGTGCGGCCGGAAAGCGCACCGATCGCCTGCTTGAACAATTGCCACGGCATGCCACGCAGCATTGCGGGGCTATCGTTGAGAAAGCCTTAACCCTACGCGCACCGGTCGCATGATTTCAGCCGCGTGCGGGCAGCCAGACCGCGGCGGCCACGACACCGGCGAGAGCAAGTCCGGCCGCTGCGGTCACCGCGATGGCCGCACCGAAAAGGGACCACAGGGCGCCGGCGAGCGTGCTGGCGAGAAACAGCGAAACACCCGCGACAAGATGCAGGACGCCGAATGCGGTGCCACGCAGTTCCGGAGCTGCGGTGTCGGCGACGAGAGCAACCAGCAGACCCTGTGTCAGGGCCAGGTGGAGCCCCCAGAGCACGGTTGCTGCGACGAGCGTGATCGTACTGCCCGGCACGGCAAGAAGAAGCTCGGCCGCCGCCAGCAGGACGAAGCCCGCGAGCAGCAGCCGGCGACGTCCGATGCGGTCGGAGAGGGCGCCTGCCGGGAAAGCGGCGAGGGCAAACACGATATTCATGAGGACGAAAAGAAGCGGCAGATACGCGGCCAGCACCCCGGATTCCTGTCCGCGCAGGAGCAGAAAGGCCTCGCTGAAGCGCGCCAGAAGCAGAACTCCGGCAAGCGCCACCACGCGCCAGAAGCCGGCGCCGAGTCTCATGATGTCTTTCCTGCGAAGCGGGATCCTGGCATCTGGATTGGCGCAGAGGCCGGGTGGATCGCTGACTTTGGCCATGATCAGGGAAACCGAGATCGCGGCCGGGATGGCCGCGATCCAGAAGATCGCGCGAATGTTCCCCGCGAGCAGCAGCATGAGCGCCGACGCCACAAGCGGCCCAAGGACGGCGCCGGTCGAATCCAGTGCCTGACGCAAGCCGTATGCTGCGCCATGCTGCTCTGGCGGCGCCAGTTCCGCAATCAGGGCGTCCCTCGGCGCCCCGCGAATGCCCTTGCCGAGGCGATCGACGAAACGGGCGCCAAGCACCCAGCCCGCGCTTGTCGCAAGGGCAAAGAGCGGCTTCGAGACGGCCGCCAGCGCGTAACCGAGCCCGGCCAGCCATTTGCGGGTGCCAAGGCGATCGCTGAGCCAGCCGGAAAGAAGCCTGGCGAACGCGGCCGTGCCGTCGGCGACGCCCTCGATCACACCGAGCATGGCCGGGCTCGCCCCGAGCCCGACGACGAGAAAGCTCGGCAACAGGGCGTGGATCATCTCGGACGAGATGTCCATGAAGAGGCTGACCAATCCCAGTGCCCAGACCGCACCTGGGAGGCGCGGCAAGAATCGGGCTCGTGGCTTCTCTGTCACGGTCGTGATGACCTCGGCATCGCAAGAACGGTGCCGCAGCCTGACACCGGGTGACCAGCGCTGACAAGATCGCAGGCGCTTGTGCCCAGCGCGAAGGCCTCGCCGATATGTCCGCTCGACGACCGTCCCCTCGACGACCGTCCCCTCGACGACCGGCGGCGGCCGAGAGGGGGGCCCAGAGGGAGGCCGAGGGGGAGGCCGAGAGGGAGGAGAGTGTAGCGCCGGATGGATATCCGCAGCGCGCATAATGTATATTATGTTCAATCCTGCTTGCGGCTGGTGCCACGCCCATTGCAGGCGCCGGCGCCGTATGCAAGCCAGACCGAGCCATGTTTCGGCGGTTTCGGCGGCAATGCGCGCGCGTAGCCTCCGCCTGCGCCCTCAGCCGCCGCCGCAGGTGCTCGGCGTTGCGCCATCATTGACGACATTGGCGAGCGCGCCGAAACGCGGGCGGTAGATCGCCTCCGACCAGAGCTGCCGCGCCGGAAAGAAGCCGATGAAGAGCCGCGGGCTGTAGCTGAAATAGACCTCCGCCAGAACCGCGGTCTCACCATCACCCAGGGCGATGTTGCCTGGCAGCGTGACATCGGTCGCGCCGGTGGTGCCGACGCGGCTGGCGGCCGTCAGAGGACCGCGGCAGCGTTGCCACAGGACGGTGTTGCCGTTTGTACTGTCACCCTGGATCGCGCTGATGATGACGCGTCCGCCGGCAACCACGTTGAAGGGCTCCGAGATATAGGCGATGGCACCGAAAATGTCGTTGATCTCGCTCTCGGTCACGTCATCCTCGGTCTGCGCAATCAGATCGGCCATCGCCGAGGACACACCGGATACCTTCTGGTTCGCTAACATGAAATTGCCAAGCTCATAGGCACCGGCAAGGAGCAGGATGAGAACCGGCAGCACGAGCGCCGTCTCGACCAGCACACTGCCCTCGCGCCGAATCCTGATTGATCCCAAGCACACAAAAAGTTTCCTCTTCATATGCATAAGGTTGGTGCGCCGTCCTTGAGACTCTGCTTGATCAGATTGAACGGCTCGTTGCGCACCGCCGTGGCGGCATCAAGCGTGATCGTTCTGGCACCGTCGCCGATCATCCAGGCAAAGACCGGGGTGAGCAGCCGCAAGCGCACGGTCGCGCGATAGACGACGATGGCACCCGACCCGCCAAGGCCTGCCGCCCCCATGTCCGGATCCCACCGGCCGTTCTGGTTGATGTCGGTAAAGCATTCGCCGGCGTCATAGCTGCCATTGGCGTTGTTATCGCTGTAAGGCTCGGGCTTGCCAATGTCGCCAAAGCTGTCATAGACCCGTGTGTCGATCTCGACCGGGCCGTCAACGCCGAAATACGCCATACGGTCAGTGACCTGGCTGCGTACATAGGCCTCGCGTGTGCCGCCTTGCGGCACATAGCCGGTCACGCCGTGGCGCGAGGCCTCGCGCACTGCCCCCTCGAGCGTGTTCTCGGCAAAGGCAATATGAGCGATCTCGACGATCCCCATGGTGAGCCCGAGAATCACCGGAAAGGCCAGTGCGAACTCGATCGCGGCCGAGCCGCGGCGGTTCCCCTTCCATTTTGACAGCGCGT
The DNA here is from genome assembly GCA_046753425.1 of Rhodothalassiaceae bacterium. GTDB lineage: Bacteria > Pseudomonadota > Alphaproteobacteria > Sphingomonadales > Rhodothalassiaceae > J134. The sequence continues at coordinate 12,855 of JBHHTO010000002.1, forward strand.
GCAACATGTGGCCTCGCTCCGCCGGATATATTCCCCCGATCATTCGGGTACAGGCCATTCTTTGGAGAAAACCCTGAACAAAGGGTAAGGAACCGCTCTTCAGTTGAATAGTATTCGAGCGATTACTTAAACCTTTGGCAAGGTCGCCATGGCATCAAAAGGCTGCAGAATTCCGCCCTGTGGGGAGAGGCCAAGAATGCCATCACGCTTTCGCTGGACAGATGCGCTCGGGCGCCTTCGCCGCCTCGCCTGCAACCGCCAGGGTTCGATGGTCACCTGGACCGCCATTGCGCTTGTGCCGATGCTGGTCGCCGTCGGCATGGCCACCGACATGGCGCGCGGCTATCTCATGCGCGCCAAGCTCAATGCCGCACTCGATGCGGCGGCGCTCGCCGGCGGCCGGGTGATGAACAGCCCCACCCGCGATGACGACATCCGCGCCTATTTCAACGCCAATTTCCCCGCTGGCTACATGAATGCGACCTTAAGCCCGCTCAGTATCGAGGTCATTCAGGAGGCGGGCAAGGCGGATCGTCTGCGTGTCAGCGCCACGGCAACGGTCCCGACCATCTTCATGCGTATCGCGCATGTCGACGAATTCAATGTCGGCACCTCGGCCGAAGTGACGCGCGAGAATCTCGGATTGCAGCTCGTCATGGTGCTCGACGTCACGGGCTCGATGCGCTGGAACGGCAAGATCGCGGCCCTGCGCACGGCGTCCCAGGAACTGGTCGATATCCTGTTCGGCAACAGTGCGACGAGCGACAAGCTGAGCGTCGCCATCGTTCCCTACTCCCAGGCGGTGAATGTCGGCGATCTCGGCGATGATTTCATCGATTTCTCGAATCTGCCGCCGGAGCTGCGCAGCCAGGGCAATGACGGCCGCCGCTGGGCCGGGTGCGTGCAGGCACGTCCGACACCGGGCGTCCTCAGTAACGACGAGACGGTTCTCGAGGCCGATGCCTATGACGCCAATCTTGCACCGGTGAGCGTGGGCGGGAAATGGAAGCCCTATATCTATCCGCACTGGAACTACGCCCCGCCCTGGTGGGATTATAATCCCTATCGCCAGCTTCCCTTTACCGGCGCGAACATGGACCCGACCAATCCCGGCTATGTGGCGCCGCCGGTCCTGCCTTCGATCCCGCCCGAGCGCCAGACCATCTTCGGCCAGAGCTATCGCCAGGGCTGGGGGCCCCGCTACTTTCGCGATCCGATGAACCCGAACAACTGGCAGCGCTATCCCCTGCCCTCGGGCGGCTTTGGCCCGAACCTCTACTGCCCGGCGCGCCTTCTCAACTTCACCGGCTCGAAGACGACGCTGACCAACTATATCGCCAACAATCTCAACCCGCAGGGCTGGACGATCGGCAATCTGGGGCTCGTCTGGGGCTGGCGGCTGCTCGATCCCTCGCCGCCCTTCCCCAACCCGGTGCCCTATAACGACCCGCAGACCATCAAGGCGCTGATCATGATGACCGACGGCAAGAACGAGATCGGCGCCACCGCCTATACCGCCTATGGCCGGCTCCAGCCCTATGGCTATCCCTATAACCGGCTCGGCGTCAGCGACCCGGCGGATGCGGTCAACGAGTTCAACAAGCGCATGAAGAAGATCTGCTATGCGATGAAGGCGGGCGGCACCGGCGGCCGCGACAAGGTCGAGGTCTATACGGTGATCCTCGGCAGCGTGGCGACGGAGACGAGCCAGCAGGCCGAGGATCTGCGGCAGATCTATCGCAACTGCGCCTCGCGGGCGGCGAATGCCTTTCTTGCCCCCAGCAATTCCGACCTGCAGGCCGCCTTCCAGGCGATCGGCAACGATCTGGCCAATCTCCATCTCAGCCGCTGAGCCGCGCGCTCAGGGTCGAAGAATCAGGAGATTGTCCCGCATCTCGACGCCCGAGAGGCGTGCGAGCGCGGACATGCCGAAGACCGACGAGCCGAAGTCGCCGGCGCTGACGCTCGCCCGCACATCGTCAAGAACGATGTCGCCGATCCGCACCCGCTTGAGCACGACCGGGGCCGCGCGCACGATGCCGTTGCCGGTCCGATAGCGCTCGACGAAGGCGTCCCCAGGCGGCGCGAGGCCGAGGCGCCGGGCATCGCGGGCGCTCAGGATGACGTGGCTCGCCCCCGTGTCGACGAGGAAGGTGAGTGCCCTGCCGTCGACCTCGGCCGCAATGCGGAAATGGCCGTCGCTGCCACGCTCGAAGACCATCGCCTCGCCCGCCTCATAGCCGCGCGCGGGACGCGCGGCGCCGGCGAGCCGGTCGCCGAGATAGCCGATTTCGTGGCGGAAGGCGTAGCCGAGGGCGAGGACGAGAATGATCGCGCTCCATATCGCCAGATTGCGCAGGAATTCGCGGTAATGCAGGCGCAGGGAGAGGACCAGTGCGCTGCCGATGGTGACCAGCGTGGCGACGGCAAGAATCTCGCCCGGGCTGTCGATCCCGCTGCCCGGATAGAGCCAGCGGAGGAGAAGGAGCAGCACCAACAGGCCGAGAAGCCACCAGAGAAGCCGGCGACCCGTCCGGCCTCGCGACCGCGGTCCGCGCCCTGCAGGCGGCGGTCGGCTCCAGGGGTTCTCGCTCATCCCTTTAATCTAGGGCGCCAACACAGTCCTGAAAAGCGCTCAGAGCTCGATCACGAGCCCGTCATGGCCTGGCTCGACGCCTTCCGGCAGTTCGCGGCGCAGGGTCGCATAGTCGAGCTGGTTGCTCATGTGAATGAGAATGGCGCGCTCGGGACGGAGCCGCGCGATCCACTCGAGCGTGCGCGCAAGATGGGTGTGGGTCGGGTGCGCGCGATAGCGCAGGGCATCGACGATCCACAGCCGCACGCCTTCAAGCGCCATGAAACTTTCTTCCGGCAAGTCATTGAGATCGGTTGAATAGGCGACATCGCCGAAGCGGAAACCGAGCGAGAAGATGCGGCCGTGGATCTGCTGGAAGGGCACCACCTCGATCGCCCCGACGCGGAAGGGCCCGTCGATGACGTGCCCGCGGCAGATCGGCGGATAGCCGTGCCGGCTCCGGAAGATGTAATCGAAGCGCGTCTCGAGCCGCGCCAGCGTGTGCGCATCCGCATAAAGCGGGATCTCCGCCTGCTGCGCCATGTAATAGCCCCTCAGATCGTCGATGCCGTGGGTGTGATCGGCGTGATCATGGGTGACGAGCACGGCGTCGAGGCGTGCGACCCGGGCATCGAGGAGCTGCGCCCGCATGTCCGGTCCGCAGTCGACGAGGAGCGTCGTGTCCCCCTCCTCCACCAGGATCGAGGAGCGGCGGCGGCGGTTCTTCGGGTTCGTGGGATCGCACACCCCCCAGTCGCCGGGCAGCCGCGGCACCCCGGTCGAGGTGCCGCAGCCGAGAATGGTCACGCGCATGAGGCAGACCCTTCACCGTCCGCCTTGTCGAACAGGCGGAAGAAATTGGCCGTCGTCGTTGCCGCGAGATCGTCGAGCGATACACCCCTGAGACCGGCCACGAAGCGCGCCGTATCGGCGACGAAGGCTGGCTCGCAGCGCTTGCCGCGATGCGGCACCGGGGCAAGGAAGGGGGAATCCGTCTCGAGCAGCAGACGGTCCTCGGGTATCGCCTTCACGGTCTCCTGCAAATCCCTGGCCGATCTGAAGGTCACGATCCCGGAGATCGAGATGGAAAAGCCGAGATCGACCATCCGCTCCATGAAGGCGCGGCTGCCGGTGAAGCAATGGATGACGGCCTTGAGAGGACCCGCCTTGCGTGCTGCGGCAAGCATTCGCGTGCTGTCCTCCTCGGCCTCGCGGCTGTGCACGATTAGCGGCAGGCCGGTCTCCTGCGCGGCGGCGATATGGGTGGCGAAGGACCCCCGTTGCGCGGCGCGCGGCGAATTGTCGTAATAATAGTCAAGCCCGGTCTCACCGATCCCGATGACCTTCGGGTGTGTCGCGCGCAAGACAAGCGCATGGGGGTCGAGATCGGCCGCCGCCTCCGCCTCGTGCGGGTGAACGCCGACGGTGGCGAAGACATTCGCAAAGCGTTCGGAAACACGCACGATCTCCTCGTGATCGGAGAGCCGGGTGGCAATGGTGACGAGCGTGCCGACACCGGCCGCCGCGGCGCGGGCGAGGATGCCCGCGATGTCCTCGCGCAGCCCCTCATAGGTGAGATGGCAATGGCTGTCGACGAGCATCAGGCGCGCTCTTCCTCAAGCTTGAGGCGCGGAAAGACGCCCTGCGGTGGTGGCAGGGAGGTGCCCGGCGCAAGCCGCCCCCTTGTCCCGAGATGCGCGAAATCGCGCGCCTGTTGCGGCACCGCGAGCTGATCAAGAAGTGACGCCATGGCGTCAGGGGTCACCGGCTGGGCGAGAATGCCAAGCTTGCGCACGGCCTCCGCCGCCACATAGAGCACGGTTGCCATGCGCTCCGGATCTGACTTGCGCAAGGCCCAGGGCGCCATCGCGGCGACATAGGCATTGGCCGCCGCGACCTGCTTCCACAGCGCCTCGAGCGCGAGGTGGATCGCCTGCACGTCGAGATGGGCGCGCATCAGCGCGAGTGTCGCGTCGATACCGTCGAGAAGGGCCTGATCCGCTTCCTTGAAAGCGCCCGGCCTGGGCACCTGGCCACCGCAATTCTTCGCAATCATCGACAGCGTGCGCTGCGCCAGATTGCCGAAATCATTGGCCAGATCGGCATTGGCCCGGGTGATGAAGGCGGCACGCGAAAAGTCCCCATCCTGGCCGAAAGGCACCTCGCGCATGAGGAAATAGCGCACCGGGTCGAGCCCGTAAGTCTCCACGAGCGCGAAAGGATCGATGATATTGCCGAGCGATTTCGAGATCTTCTGCCCCTCGTTCGTCCACCAGCCGTGGGCAAACACCCGCCGCGGCGGTTCGAGCCCGGCCGCCATCAGAAAGGCCGGCCAGTAGACGGCATGAAAGCGCAGGATATCCTTGCCCACCATGTGCACGTCGGCCGGCCAGAAGGTGCGGAAGGCATCGCTCGCCGTATCGGGAAAGCCGACCCCGGTGATGTAGTTGGTGAGCGCATCGATCCACACATACATGATGTGCCCCGGATGGTCCGGCACCGGCACACCCCAGTGAAAGCTCGTGCGCGAGATCGAGAGATCCCGGAGCCCGCCAGCGACGAAGCTCCGGACCTCGTTCATGCGCGCCTGAGGGAGAACGAAATCCGGATGCCGGTCGTAGAAATCGAGCAGCGGTTGCTGCCAGTCGGAAAGGCGGAAGAAGAAGCTCGGCTCCTCGACCCATTCCACCGGCGCACCGGTGGGAGCGCATTTCTGCCCCCCCTCACCTTCGATAAGCTCGGATTCCGCATAGAAGGCCTCGTCGCGCACCGAATACCAGCCGGCATAGCTGCCTTCATAGATATGGCCATTGGCCTCGATGCGGCGCCACAGTTCCTGTGCCGAGCGGATGTGATCCGGCTCGGTGGTGCGGATGAAGCGGTCAGCGGAAAAGTTCATGGTCCTGAGGAGCGCCCGGAAGCGCTCCGACACACGGTCGCAGAATTCCTGCGGTGCGAGGCCGGCGGCGGCGGCCGATTTCTCGACCTTCTGCCCGTGCTCGTCGGTCCCGGTGAGAAACATCACCTCATAGCCGTCGAGCCGCTTGAAGCGCGCCAGCACGTCGCAAGCGAGCGTCGTGTAGGCGTGCCCGATATGCGGCACGTCGTTCACATAATAGATCGGCGTCGTCACATAATAGCGCTTCGGCGTGGGCATGACCTACCTGACTGATTGTGCGGTGCATCAAACCGCGAGACGGGCGGAGGTGGCATTCTCGAGCTCGCCGAGCAGGCTGAGCAGGACCTGCTTGCGATCGAGGTGCACGGCCTCGGCCCGGGACACGAGGCGGCCCATCTTTTCCCACAGCTCCACCCAGCGATCAAGCGGCTGCGCGGCGACAAGACGCGCCGCGAGCCTTGACTCCGCGGCAGGCAGCGCCGCGTCCCCGCCAAGGGCGGCGCCCCGGATCATGCGCGCGATGCAGTCGAGAAGAAGCTCGACAAAGACGCGATAGCGCTCCTCGGCCGCCTTGCCCGCAAGCGCGCCGGCCAGGCGATGCGCGGCGACACGATCCAGCCGCGGAAGGCCCTCGAGCAGGCGCATGATCTCGCGATAGAGCGCAAGTCCGTCAGCGGTGGCAAGCCGGATCGCCCGCCCCGGCGCACCGTGGGCGAGCGTGACCAGCATCGACAGGTCCGCGGCCGGAAGATCGATGCCGTGAAGCGCGAGGATGCCCGCCACCGTCTCATCGGCGAGCGGATGCAGCGCAAGGCGCCGGCAGCGTGAGCGGATTGTGGGCAACAGGCGCCCCGGGGTGTGGCTCACGAGGAGCAGGATCCCCTTTTCAGGCGGTTCCTCAAGAATCTTGAGCAAGGCATTGGCCGCACTGCGGTTCATTTCATCCGCACTGTCGACGATCGCGACCCGCCACCCCGCCCCGGCCGCGGTATGGGCGAAGAAGCGGCCGAGTGATCGCACATCGTCAACGACAATCTCGCCGCGGATCGTCCCGCGTCGGGGATCAAGGCCGCGCTCGAGCACGAAGAGATTGCCCTCGCTGCCGGCGGCAACCCGCTGAAAGACCGGATGATCGACCGCCAGCGCGAGGCTGTCCTGCGCCAGCGCCGCTGTGCCGAACAGACTGTCCCCTGCCTCGCCGCCTGCTGCCAGCAGGTGACGCGCGAAGCGGTAGGCGAGCGTCGCCTTGCCGATGCCTCGCGGGCCGGTGAAGAGCCAGGCATGATGCAGCCGGCCGCCGGTGAGCGCCGCGAGCAGGGCCCTCTCCGCCGCCTCGTGTCCCTCGAGATGCGGCGTCATGCGCGGGTGCGGTGCTTCGGGGACGGATCTCTCACTGCCCATATTTTCAGATGTCCTGCCCGGCATCGTCGAGGAGGTCGTGCACGGCCTGCCAGATGCGCTCCGCCACGGTGTCCGGGTCGCCGCTGGCGTCGACGAGACGGCAGCGTCCGGGGTCCGCGGCGGCGAGATTGCGGAACGCCTCCCCCACCCGGCGATGGAAATCGTCGCCCATGGATTCATAGCGCGTTTCCGCCTCGCCCCTGCCAACCGCACGCGCGAGCCCGGTCGCCGCCGGCAGATCGAGGACGAGCGTGCGATGCGGCAGAAAGCCGTCGAGAGCGATGGCGTGCAACTCCATCACCCGGGCATCGCCGACGCCCTGCAGCAGACCCTGATAGACGCGGGTCGAATCGACAAAACGATCGCAGATGACCCAGCGGCCGGCGGCAAGAGCGGGACGGATCACCCGCGTTACATGCTCGATCCGTGCCGCCATGTGAAGCAAGGTCTCGGCCATCGGCACCCAGCGACCCGCCTCGCCCTCGACGAGCAGGCGGCGGATTGCCTCGGCGCCCGCTGTGCCACCCGGCTCGCGGCTGACGAGGGGATCGATGCCATGGGCACGAAGCCGTGCGGCGAGCCGCGTCGCCTGGGTCGATTTGCCGACCCCCTCGCCGCCCTCGAGCGTGATGAAGCGGCCACCGCTCATCGCCGTGTCGTCACTGGCCGGATGATCCGAAAAGCAAATACTCGAAGGCCGCACCGATCTTGCCGAAGCCCCCCACCTCCTCGATATCCGCACCTGCAAGGACCGGAACCGTTCGCGTCCCGATCCCCGGCGCACTGATGCGCAGCGTCGCCACCGGCGTGCCCTTGGCGATCGGCGCCGGGACCGGATTGTCATAGGCGAGGACGAGCTTCAGCCCCGACCGGTCGCGGCGCGACAGGGTAAGCCGCACCGGCTCCTCGACGACGAGCGGCAGCTTGCCCTGCCTGCCGAGCCAGACATCGGCGGTGCCGACGACGGCGCCCGCCGGATAGAGATCGTAGGTGTCAAAGGCGCGGAAGCCGTATTCGAGCAGCGAACGCGACTCCCGCGCGCGCGCCGCGGTGCTGTCGAGGCCGGAAAGAACCGCGATCAGCCGCCGCTGGCCACGCTTGGCCGAGGCCGTCAGGGCATAGCCCGCATCCTCCGTATGGCCGGTCTTGAGTCCGTCCGCCCCGTCCATCGTGTAAAGAAGCGGATTGCGGTTGGACTGCCGGATCGGCTTGCCGGTGGCAAAATCGGTGCCGTAGGTGAATGTCCTCTCGGCATACAGGGGATAGAGTTCGGGGAAATCCCGGATCGTGTGCTCGGCCAGCCGCGCGAGATCGCGTGCCGTGGTGTGCTGCGCCGGGTCGGGCCAGCCCGAAGCATTGGTGAAATGGGTGTTGGTCATGCCGAGCTCGGCCGCCTTGTCATTCATCCACTCGGCGAAGGCGTCCTCGCTGCCGGCAAGCATCTCCGCAAGCACGGTGGCGGCGTCATTGCCCGAGGAGACGATGATCCCCTTGAGCAGGTCGCGCACGCTCACCGTCTCGCGCGCACCGAGGAACATGAGCGAGGCTTCCGAGCCGGCCCAGCGACGCCAGGCATCGTCGCTCACAACCGTCGTGTCATCGAGCGACAGGGCGCCGGCATGGATCTGCTCGAAGGCGATATAGATGGTCATCATCTTCGCCATGGACGATGGTGGAAACGGCTCGTCTGCAGCCTTTTCATAGAGCACCTCGCCGGTCTCCATCTCGACCAGGATCGCGTGTTTCGCGCTGGTGTCGAAGCCCTGTGCCCCGGCCGGCGCGGCAAGGCCAAAAAGGGAGAAGAACAGGAACAGGAGAGAGGTGACGGAGCGGAAACGGTGCTGCATCGCAAGAAACATCCCGAATTGGCGTGCCCGGGTCCCGTCGGGGCCGGATCACGCGGCGAAACACCGGCGGGGCTCAGCCCAGCCGGTCGGTGAAAATGCGCGCCTCATAAAAGCCGCGGTGGCGGATGCGGTCAAGCATGCGCTCGGCGGCGGCGAGCGTCTCGAACGGGCCGAGCCGGACCCGCCACACCCGGCGCCCGTCGGCCCGCGCCTTCTCGATCCGGACCTCGCCGAGATCCTTGAGCGCCCGTCGAAGCCGCCGCGCATTGCGGTATTCCGTAAAGGACCCGACCTGCACGAAAAGCGGGCCGGCCGGACTCTCGCCCTTCGCCAGCCGTCGCGGTATCGCGGATCGCCCGCCATTGTCGGCGATGCTGCCGTCATTGCGCACGAGCTGCACGCGGACCCGGGTGGTCCCCTGTTTCTCGAAACCGAGAAGCTGCGCCGCCCGGCGCGACAGATCGATGATGCGCCCGCGCGCGAACGGACCGCGATCATTGACCCGCACGATGAGCGAACGCCCGTTTTCGAGATTGGTGACCCGTACGCGGCTTGGCAAGGGCAGGGTCGGATGCGCCGCCGTCAGCTTGTTCATGTTGAAGATTTCGCCATTTGCCGTGCGCCGGCCGTGAAACTCGCGGCCGTACCAGGAGGCGAGCCCGACGGCGTCATAATTGTCGTCGGCCTCGGGATAGTACCAGACTCCGGCCACCTGATAGGGGTCGCCGACACGCTGCGCGCCGACCGGCCCGCCGCCATCGCCCGGAATGTGAAGCGGCGGCCCCGAACTGCAGGCGCCAAGCGCAAGCAGGAGGCCGGCGGGAATTCCCGGCACGAAAAGGCGGCGAATGGCGTGGCGTCGCGTCATTCTCCTATTCGGCATCCATCAGCGCATCGGCGAGCAGGCCGGCGGCGATCGCATAGTGGTTCGAACAATTGTAGCTCAGGATGGCGCGGAAATTGCCATAGGTCAGATAGGCGGCGCCACCCGGCCCGTCGGGCTGTACCAGCGAGGCCTCGAGATCGCGCGCCGGCAGGTCACGCCCGTCGAGCCGTCGCACGCCCAGCGCCTGCCAGCGTGCGAGTGTCAGTTGTGCGCTGTGATCCTTGAGCGCGCGGGCGCAGCGCCGGGGCGGCGCCGCAGCCGCCACATCCGGGCTCGCCGGCGTCAGCCCGTGCGGCAGGCGTACCTGCCGCCCCCAGGTCACATCGTCACGCCAGCCGTGGCGCTTGAGATAATTGGCGATCGAGGCGAAGACATCGGCCTCGCTGGTCCAGATGTCGCGCCGGCCGTCCTGGTCGAAATCCTGCGCATAATCGAGGAAGGAGGACGGCATGAACTGGCTCTGGCCCATGGCGCCGGCCCAGGAGCCGAGCATATGTGCGCCGTCGACATGGCCGGCATCGACGATCTTGAGCGCCGAGATCAGCTCCTTGCGGAAATAGCTTGCGCGCCGCCGGTCCCAGGCCAGCGTCGCCAGCGAGCGGATGACGCTCATGCCGCCGGTATAGCCGCCATAATTGGTCTCGAGCCCCCAGATCGCAGCGATGAAGCGCGGCTGCACGCCATAGGCCGCGGCCACCGTGCGCAGCGTGTCGCGATGCCGCGCCATCATCTCCCGCCCGCGGGCGATGCGGGTCTCGGAAACCCGCGCCGCCACATATTCGGCCAGGGTCTGGGTGAATTCGGGCTGCCGGCGGTCGAGCTCGATGACCCGCTCATCGGGCTCGAGCCCGGCCAGCGCCGCGGCAAGCGTGCCCTCGCTGACCCCGGCCGCCGCGGCGTCGGCGCGCAGGTCCGCAAGCCAGGCATCGAAGGGTGGCGGCCCGGGGACATCGGTCGCTGCCCGGGCCCCGGAAACGGCAAGTCCGAGAAAAAGGCCCATCGCCAGAATGCGTCCGAACATCGCTGCCTGTCCTTGCTCCGGCGCGTGCACCCGTTCAGGGCAAGCAAACCCACGCGCAACCCTTGTTGTCCACGATTCCGTGGCACTTTTGCGGCAGTCTCCACATTCAGGGGCGATTTCGCAAGCCTTGCCGGGCTTGGCGGCGCCGGCGCGATGGGCTAGTCAGTGGCCGACGGACGGGTGGCCGAGTGGTTGAAGGCACCGGTCTTGAAAACCGGCAAGGGCGCAAGCCCTTCGTGGGTTCGAATCCCACCCCGTCCGCCAGCGACTGTATTCAGGCTGCTCCTTTTACCAGCGGCTCTCCATCCCGATAAAACAGGGCCAACAAATCTGTCCCCTCACAGGATCTGGTCTGTCTCCTCACAGGCACTGGGGCGAACCGCGGCCAATACAGAAGCTGCCGCACCGACGAGAAAGACAAACGGGGCAAGCATATGAATGCCCGATTGCCGGCTGTGGGCATATTTTCCAGAATACGCGTGGCGGCTGGGATACCCATATCGCCTCCGTTGGTCGCCATCCCCATTGGCACCCGGATGTCCGCGAACCCGCGGCACGGAAACAACCGGTCAGGGACGCGTTTTCCGCGTGGTTCGGGTAAATGAGGCCGCATCAAGGGGTTTCCGCATGATCATGTGCGGTCCGCCGTCTGTCGCATGTCCACCGAGCGGCCGGATTCGCCTGACCTCATGCCCTTGCGCAGAAGCCCATTTCCTCCGCCGGGGCGGCTGACGGGCCAACATGACGCGACGGTCGCAAACGAGGGTTGCCCCTGCGCCTGATTTGCCCGAGAAGGAAGGGTATGCGATCCTTGCTTTTGCCTGTCGTGCTCTCGATGGGGCTCGTCGCCCTTGCTGCATTGTTGCCGCAGGAGCCTGCCGCGGGAGATTCAGCCATGTCTATCACCCTCGGTTCGTCCGCCTTCGCCAATTTCGGAGAGATTCCCCGGCGCTATACATGCCAAGGGGATGACGTCTCGCCGCCGCTCGCCTGGTCCGGTGTGCCGCAGGGCACGCGCAGTCTCGCCCTTATCGTCGATGACCCCGACGCCCCCGATCCGCGGGCGCCGAAGATGACCTGGGTGCACTGGGTGCTTTACAATCTGCCGGCCGACTCGCGCGGCCTGCCCGAAGCCGTCTCCCCTGCCGCCCTGCCCCGGGGCACCCGCGAAGGCCTCAATGACTGGAAGCGCACCGGTTATGGCGGTCCCTGCCCGCCCATCGGCCGCCACCGCTACCACTTCAAGCTTTACGCCCTAGACACGGTGCTGCCCGATCTTGGTAAGCCGACCAAGGCGGCGCTGCTCGACGCTATGGAGGGGCATGTGCTGGCCGAAGCGGCGCTCGTCGGCACCTATGAAAAGGGGCACCGGCGCTGAGGTGCCGGTGGTGCGAGCCGGCACCATGGCACTCGATCTCCTCTCGCGCATTCTCTATCGCGACGGGCTCATCATCATCCTCGACAAGCCGGCGGGCCTGCCCGTGCATCAGGGCCCTTCGCGCGGGCCGTCGCTCGAGGACCATTTCGCGCAGCTCCGCTTCGGCCTGCCGCGCCTGCCCGCCCTCGCCCACCGGCTCGACGCCGACACCTCGGGCTGTCTCGTGCTCGGGCGCCATCCCAAGGCGCTCAGGCGCCTCGGGAAAATCTTCCGCGAGGGACGGGCGGAGAAGACCTATCTCGCGCTCACCCGCGGCGTGCCCGAGCAGGAACAGGGGCGCATCGATGCACCGCTGCTCAAGCAATCGCATCCGGGCAAGGGCTGGCGCATGGTCGTCGATGACTCCGGCAAGTCGGCACGGACCGAGTACCGCGTGCTTGCCGCGAGGGAGGATATGGCCCTTCTCGCCCTTCATCCCCGCACCGGCCGCACGCATCAGATCCGGGTGCATCTTGCCGATATCGGTTGCCCGATCCTCGGCGACCCGAAATATGGCGGCGGCAAGAGCGACACCGGCGCGCGCCTGCATCTTCATGCCGCGCGCATACGCCTGCCGCTCTATGCGAAGCGGGCACCGGTGGACGCACGGGCACCCCTGCCGCCCCATTTTGTCTCGTCCCTCGGCCAATTCGGGCTTCCGGATCCCTCCTGAACCGACGCTTCGTGCCGTTTTTGCTGTATCGACGCGGGTGACTTGCGCTAGCATGGACGCGTCTCCGACCGGGAGTCCGCATCATGGTTCAGCCGCGCGATCCGTTCCTGCACCGGCTCACGCACCTGCGCCGGGAGCTTGAGAGGCTCAGCGCGGGACAGGCGGCAGACGGCGCTCCGGTCGATCTCGACCAGACCCGGATCGGCCGCCTGTCGCGCAACGACGCCCTGCAGGTGCAGGCCATGTCGCGTGCCATCGCCGAGAGGCGGGCGCAGGCGATCGAACGCATCGATGCGGCGCTCGAGCGGCTGCGGGCGGGCGAATTCGGCTTCTGCGTCCGCTGTGGCGAACCGATCGAGATGCAGCGGCTAGAAAGCGACCCGGCGACCCCGCTCTGCCTCGACTGTGCCCGCGGGCACTAAACCTCGTTAATCGCCGGGATCCGCCTTGGCCGCGCTGAGCGGCGTCGCCGCCGTGCGTTCGGGGATGACGACGCAGTCGAGTCCCGCCTCCATTAGTGTCGCGCAGCGGGCACGAGCGGCACGAAAGCCGCGGATGGGGCCGAGCAGCAGCCGGTGCATCTCCTGCCCCCCGGCAAGGGTCACCGACTCAAGGGCCGGCACCTCGCCCGCAAGCGCATCGCTTGCCGTGGACAGGCGCTGCCAGCCGAGACGCGCCCGCGCGAGGCTCGAGAAAGAGCCGATCTGGAGATGATAGAAGGGGATCGCCTCGCGCGCCGCCGCCACCGGTGGCGCAGTTTCCGCCGCCGGGGGTTGCGAAGACTCCGCCTCGTCGGTGGCCACCACCTGCGATGCCGCGGGTTCCGCGGGCTTTTCGTCAGGAATCCGTCCGGTTTCCGCCGCCGCCGCATCCGCGACCGCAACGGCTGCCGCATCGGGTTGCTGTTCGGGCGCTGCGGCCGCGGCGTCGGGGGTCGAGAGAGGCGCAGCTTCGTCCTTCCGCCGGGGTGGGCCGATGTCCGCGGCCGCCTTCTTTTGTCGCGGTGGCACCGGCCCCGCCGCGGGCGCTGCGGCCGCCGGGGACCGTGTCTCCTCCGCCTGCTGCGTCTCCCCGCGAGCCATTGCGGCCACCGCCGTTTCCGGCGGCAGGATACCGAGAAAGACCGCGCGCGGACGGTCCGCCGGCGCGAGCGTCGCGAGACGGCGGTAGAAGCGGCGGTTGCTGGCCAGCGCGGACGGCGGCAGCACCGCCCGGGCCGCCTCCTCGGCGGCTGCAAGGTCGCCGGAGAGGGCGAGCACGAGGGCCAGATTCTCGAGCGCCACCGGCCGCGTCGCGGCGTCCTCAAGCAGGCCCTCGAGAATGTCGCGCGCCGCCGCAATCTCGCCCGCCGCCGCCAGGGACAGGGCGAGGTTGCTCAGGATCACGCTATCGTCGGGCCTGCGCACCAGCGCCTCGGCAAAGGCCCGCACCGCCTCGGCATGGCGGCCGTCGAGGTCAAGTGCGACGGCCTCGATATTATAGAGATCAGCGCTGTCCAGCCCGGCGCGACGAAGCGCAGCGACGTCCTCGAGCGCCTCCGACGGCCTGTCCTGTTGCAGGGCGAAACGCGCCGAGGCAAGCAGCACCGCGGAATCCCCCGGTGCGATGGCGCGAGCGCGCGCGAGCACGGTGGCAGCGCCCGGCACATCACCGCTCTCGCCCAGCATCTCGGCGATCGCCAGCAGCGGCGCCGGATCGTCCGGTGCCCGCGCGGCCGCCTCGCGGTAGAAGCGCATCGCCGCTTCGCGGTCGCCGGCGCGGCGGAAATTCGCGGCGAGACGCATGAGCCCCGCGGCATCCAGGGTCTCGAGGCTGCGCACCTCGCGCCCCGGCGGCGGCGGTGTGCGGCCGCTGCAGCCGGCAAGGCCGAGGATGACGAGAAGCGCGCCGCAGACGCCCGTCCAGACCTGTCGCGATGGCACCGCTCGCTCTCCTCGCCTGCACCGCCTGCGACAGGGGTAGCGCCTTCGCGCGACGAACACAACAGCGCCTCAGCCGCTGCGGTCGTCCGGGCAGAGGGCCGCGATCTCGGCGTCGTCGAAGCCGAAGTCGCGCAGGATCTCGCGGCTGTGCGCGCCGGGCGCGGCCGGGGACGATCCCGCCTCGGGTGGGGTGCGTGAAAAGCGGGGCGCCGGCGCCGGCTCGGCGTGGCCGTCGCGTTCGAGAAAGGTGCGGCGGGCAACAAGCTGCGGGTTTGTCCGCGCCTCGCGATAATCGAGGACCGGCGTGACGCAGGCATCGGACCCGGCGAAGATCGCGGTCCACTCGGCCAGGGTCTTCTCGCCCAGCCGCGCCGCAATGCGGCGGCGCATGGCGGGCCAGCGCGAACGGTCCATCTGGTCGGCGGGCGAGACCACCGCCGCCAGCCCGGCACGGGCAAGAAATTCGGCAAAGAACTGCGGCTCGAGCGCGCCGACCGCAAGATAGCGACCGTCGCGCGTCCGATAGACGTCATAGAAGGGCGCACCGCCATCAAGAAGATTGCTCTCGCGATCCGGCGTCCACAGCCCCATCTGGTCGAGCATGTGCACGACGGTCATCAGACTCGCGACGCCGTCGACCATCGCCGCGTCCACCACCTGCCCCTGCCCCGAGCGCGTGCATTCCAGGAGCGCACAGACCATGCCGAAGGCAAGATACATGGCGCCGCCGCCGAAGTCGGCGATCAGGTTGAGGGGGATCGACGGCCTGTCCGAAGCCCGGCCAATGGCGGCAAGGGCACCGGTGAGCGCGATGTAATTGATATCGTGCCCGGCCCGCGCGCTGAGCGGCCCCTCCTGCCCCCATCCCGTCATGCGGCCATAGACGAGCCGCGGATTGGCGGCAAGGCAGGCCTCGGGACCGAGCCCCATGCGCTCCATCACCCCGGGCCGGAATCCCTCGATAAGGCCATCGACCTGCCCTGCCATGCGCAGAAGCGCCACGCGACCCTCGCCGCTCTTGAGGTCAAGCGTGAGCGATCGCCGGCCGCGGTTGAGGATCTCCCGCCGCGGATCGCCCACCCGCATGGGGGACCCGCCCGGGCGCTCGATGCGGACCACCTCGGCCCCCATGTCGGCGAGCATCATGGCCGCGAAAGGCGCCGGGCCAAGCGCCGCGATCTCGAGAATGCGAATGCCGGCGAGCGGTCCCATGGCTCCTCCCGAACAAATGAACGGAAACTGTCTTACCGCAGGAGGCCTCCTGTGCCATCCTCCCTTTTGAGCGGGACGCGGCGCTGCCGCAACCGGAGGCCGGCAATGGGAGACCGAGATGCAGAGCGAGAGAGTGACCTTCGCGGGCCGCCAAGGTCGTCTTGCCGCGCGCCTCGATCTACCGCTTGAACGGCCGAAAGCTTATGCGCTTTTTGCGCATTGCTTTACCTGTTCCAAGGACGTGTTCGCGGCAACCCGCATCGCCCAGGCCCTGGCCGAGCTCGGGGTTGCGACCCTGCGCTTCGATTTTGCCGGTCTCGGCGAGAGCGAGGGCACGCTCGCCGAAAGCCATTTCACCGCCAATGTTGCCGATCTCGTTGCGGCCGGTCGCTATCTCGCCGCGGAACACGGCCCGCCACGCATTCTCATCGGGCACAGTCTGGGCGGTGCCGCGGTCCTCGCCGCCGCGGACAGGATCGACGGTGCCGAGGTGGTGGCGACGATCGGCGCCCCGTTCGACCCCGGTCATGTCGGCCATCTCTTTGCCGACAAGCGACGGGAAATCGAGGAGGAGGGAGCCGCTATGGTGTCCATCGCCGGCCGCGACTTCCGCATCACGCGGCAGTTTCTCGAGGACATCGGGAGCCAGGACCAGGAGACCCGGATCGCGCGGCTGAGAAAGCCCCTGCTCGTCTTCCACTCGCCGGTCGACGAGATCGTCGGCATCGAGCATGCGGCCCGCATCTTCACCGCCGCGAAACACCCGAAAAGCTTCATTTCCCTCGATCACGCCGACCATCTGCTGACCAACCGGGCCGATGCGGTCTATGTCGCGCGCGTGCTCGTCGCCTGGGCTCAGCGCTATGTGAGCGGGCTCGCGGGCCCCGAATTCGACAGCCTGCCGCATTCCGACGGCGAGGATGTGATCGTCGCCGAAGCGGGCAGCGGAAAATTGACGCAGCTTATCAACGCCGCTGGGCATCCCCTTGTCGCTGATGAGCCTCTCGCGTTCGGCGGCAACAATCGCGGCCCCTCCCCTTACGGCCTTCTTCTGGCTTCGCTCGGGGCCTGCACGGCGATGACGCTGCGCATGTATGCGGACCACAAGGGGCTGCCGCTTGAACGCGTCATGGTGCGCCTCAGGCACGAGAAGATTCATGCGCGCGATTGTGCCGACTGCGAGAGCCGCGACGGCAAGGTCGATGTCATCACGCGCGAGATCACGCTCACTGGCGGTCTCGATGCGGCCACGCGGGCACGACTGCTCGCGATCGCCGACAAATGCCCGGTGCACCGCACGCTGCATTCGGAGGTGAAGGTGGAGACCCGGCTCGCGGATCAGTCCGCGTAGCACACCGCTTTCGCCGCGGCGACGATGCGTTCGGGCGAGATCAGCCACAGCTTCTCGAGATTGGCCGCATAGGGCGTCGGCGTGTCGGCATCGGCAACCCGCATGACCGGGGCGTCGAGCCAGTCGAAGGCCTCCTCCATGAGGCGTGCCGAGACCTCGCTGGCGATCGCGCAGACCGGCCAGCCCTCTTCGGCGATGACGCAGCGGTTGGTCTTGCGGACCGAGGCGATGACCGTCTCCATGTCGAGCGGGCGCAGTGTCCTCAAATCGATGACCTCTGCCGCGATACCCTCCTCCGTCAGGCGCTCGGCGGCGGCCAGCGCCTCGCGCACGGCGATCGAATAGGCGACGATGGTGACGTCGCCGCCCTCGCGCGCGATCCGCGCCTTGCCGATGGGAAGCACATAGTCCTCGATATCGGGGACCTCGAAGCTGGCGCCATAGAGGATCTCGTTCTCGAGAAAGACCACCGGATTGGGATCGCGGATGGCGGCCTTGAGCAGCCCCTTGGCGTCCGCCGCGGCATAGGGCGCGATGACCTTGAGCCCTGGCACCGACGCATACCAGGGGGCGAAATTCTGGCTGTGCTGCGCCGCCACCCGTGCCGCGGCGCCGTTCGGCCCGCGGAAGACGACCGGCACAGCGATCTGGCCGCCGGTCATATAGCGCTGCTTGGCCGCCGAGTTCACGATATGGTCGATCGCCTGCATGGCGAAATTGAAGGTCATGAACTCGATCACGGGCCGGAGACCGGCAAAGCCCGCGCCGACGCCAAGGCCGGCGAAGCCATATTCGGTGATCGGCGTGTCGATGACCCGCTCGGGCCCGAATTCGGCGAGCAGTCCCTGGGTCACCTTGTAGGCGCCCTGATACTCGGCGACCTCCTCGCCCATCACGAAGACATCCGGGTCGCGCCGCATCTCCTCTGCCATGGCGTCGCGCAGGGCCTCGCGCACGGTCTGGCTGCGCATCGCGGTGCCGGCCGGGATCGCGCGATCGGCAGCCACCGCCGCCGGCCGGTCCGCGGCCGCGTCGGGTACGGACTCGGCCACCGCGACGGGCGGTTCCGGCACCCGCGCCGCCGCCACCGCTTCGGCGGGGGCCGCGTCGAGCACAGCCCGATCCTCGCCATCCTCGAGAAGAAGCGCGATCGGCGCGCCGACAGGAACCTCCTCGGTCCCCTCGGCAACGAGGATACGGCCAAGTGTTCCTTCGTCGACCGCCTCGACCTCCATCGTCGCCTTGTCGGTCTCGATCTCGGCGATGACATCGCCCGGCGCGACAGGGTCGCCCTCCTTCTTGAGCCAGCGGGCGAGCGTGCCGGACTCCATCGTCGGCGATAGCGCGGGCATGGTGATCGTGATCGGCATCTCCTCCGCTCTCCTCAGGCCTCGGCCAATACATCTTCGTACAGCGACGCCGGCTCCGGCTCGGGGGCGTTGCGGGCGAAATCAGCCGCTTCCTCGACGACCGCCTTCACCTCCCGCTCGATCGCCCTGATCTCGTCCTCGGGACAGCCCTCGGCGAGCAGGTCCTTGCGCAGGGTGTCGATCGGATCGTGCTTCTTGCGCACCTGTTGGACCTCCTCGCGCGAGCGGTATTTCGCCGGATCCGACATCGAGTGGCCACGATAGCGATAGGTCATCGCCTCGATCAGCCTCGGTCCCTGGCCCGCGCGCACCGACGCGATCGCCTCCTCGGCGGCGGCACGGACGGCGCGCACGTTCATGCCGTCGACCTGCCGGCCATAAAGACCGAGACCCTCGCCGCGGCGATAGAGCTCCTGCTGGCCCGTCGCCCGCTCGATCGAGGTGCCCATCGCATAATGATTGTTCTCGACGATGTAGACCACCGGCAGCTTCCACAGCACGGCCATGTTGAAGGCCTCGTAGACCTGTCCCTGATTGGCCGCGCCATCGCCGAAATAGGCAAGCGTGACGGCGTCGCGCTTGCGGTATTTCGCGGCGAAGGCAAGCCCCGTTCCGAGCGGTACCGGCGCGCCCACGATGCCATGGCCGCCATAGAATCCGCCCGCGGGATTGAGCATGTGCATCGAGCCGCCCTTGCCGCGGGAGATGCCGGCGCCGCGGCCCGTCAGCTCCGCCATCACCGCCTTGGGATCGGCACCCGAGGCCAGGACATGGCCGTGCGAGCGATAACCGGTGATGACGGTATCGCCATCCTTGAGTGCCGACTGGAAGCCGACGACCACCGCCTCCTGCCCGATATAGAGATGACAGAATCCACCAATGAGCCCGAGTCCATAGAGCTGCCCCGCCTTTTCCTCGAAGCGCCGGATGAGGAGCATCTGGCGATACAATTCCAGCAGTTCCGCACGGCTTCCCTTGTAAAGGGCCGGGGGCGTCTTCTTCTTGCCGGCGGCAGCGCGCGTGCCCGCGCTCTTCCTGCGTGATGCGCTCGTCTTGGCCATGTCCGGTCCACTTGCTCGAACGAATGCGGATGGGATGAATCCAGGCGCCCTTGCATATCGGCGAATGCCGCGAAATTCAAAAACAAAATCGTGAGGAACGCCGCACGGCGGCTATTTCGGCGGCGCGTCCCTCGGGGTGAGGATCACCACCTCGTCGGGATGGACGAAACCGAGCAGACGGCGCGCCTCCTCGTCGAGGAGGTCGGGATCGAGATTGTCCGGCCGCAGGAGGGCGACGCGCGCCTCGAGCGCCTGCCGCGCCGCATGCAGTTCGGCCGCCTGCTGGCCCAGCACAACCGCCCGCGCGTCGAGTTCGCGGAGGGCCCAGAGGCCGTTCGCCCCCTGCAGTGCGTGATAGGCGAGATAGACGAGAAGGCCGACGAAAGTGGCCGGCACGAAAGCGCCTCTCATTCGCCGCATGATGCCGTTGCGTCTTGCCATGCCCGAATCGAATCACAGCCGATTCGCCGGATCAAGAGAAAAATGTCATGGATTCAAATCTCTAGCACCTGTTCCATATATGGTGGCTGCGATTCCCGGAGTCACAAGCTGTGCCCGCCCCCATGTCGCCGACGGCAGGGACGCGGGGAGAAATCTTGACAAGATGGTGCCGCTTCGGTTATTTATGTACTCTCCATTCCCGGTTCAGTTCCTTTTGCATGCATCCCGATGCCCTGATCGAGGCCCTCATCCGTCGCGAAGGCGGCTTCGTCGACGATGCCGACGATCCCGGAGGCGCCACGAAATACGGCATCACGCTGGCCGTGCTCGAGGCCTGGCGTGGCCGCCGGCTCGGGCGGGAGGATGTGGCCGCTCTCGACAGCGAGGAGGCGCGGGCGATCTATGGCGAACTCTATTATCGCCGCCCCGGGCTCGACCGCCTGCCCGCGGTGCTGCAGCCGCCTGTCCTCGATGCTGCGGTCAATCAGGGTCCGGTGACCGCCATCCGCATGCTGCAGCAAGTCCTTGACGCCGTCGGCCCGGAAGCCCTGCTTGCCGACGGCATTCTCGGCGAGAGGACGGCTGCCGCCGCGGACAGGGAGACGCGGCGGCTCGGACCCTGGCTCGTCGCCGCGCTCGTCGACGAGCGCCGCCGTCGTTACTGCCGTCTGGCGGCGCGGCGCCCCGCGTCGGCGAAATTTCTCGATGGCTGGCTCCGCCGCGCCACCGAATTCGCTCCCTCGGCCCAGGATCTCGAGGCCTTCACATGCCAATCCCCCTCCTAGACAGCATCGCCAGGGCCGCCGACCGGCTGTTCGGCGTCATTGACGCCATGGTGGTGGACAAGGATGCCGCCGCCCGGCTCAAGCACGAGACCGAGATGACGCTGGCGCAGCTCAATCTGGCGCAGATGGCGGTCAATGCCGAAGAGGCGAAACACGCCTCGCTCTTCGTCGCCGGCTGGCGTCCCTTCATCGGCTGGGTCTGTGGGGCGGCGCTGGCCTGGCAGTATGTCGGTGCGCCGCTTGCCGAGTGGGGCCTTACCCTCGCCGGCCTCGAACTCAGCTACTCGGTGCCGCGTGTGCCCACGGACAGCCTGTTCGAGCTGGTGCTCGCCATGCTCGGCATGGCCGGGCTGCGGACCTACGAAAAGCGGCGCGGCGTCGCCCGCCAGTGATCCTGGTCAGGCGGAGGGCCGGGCCACCGCCTCGCGGCCGGCAAAGCGCGCCGCCGGGCCGAGCTTCTCGTCGATGCGCAGAAGCTGATTGTATTTGGCGAGCCGGTCCGAGCGTGACAGCGATCCGGTCTTGATCTGGCCGCTGTTGGTCGCCACAGCGAGATCGGCGATGGTCGTATCCTCGGTCTCCCCCGAACGATGCGAGATAACCGCCCGGTAACCGGCCCGGTGCGCCATCTCGATGGTCGCCAGCGTCTCGCTCAGCGTGCCGATCTGGTTGAGCTTGATCAGAATGGCGTTGCCGACCCCCTCCTCGATGCCGCGGGCAAGGCGCTCGGGATTGGTGACGAAGATATCGTCACCGACGAGCTGGATGCGGTCGCCGAGCGCCATGGTCAGCAATTTCCAGCCCGCCCAGTCGTCCTCGGCCATGCCGTCCTCGATCGAGAGGATGGGATAGGCGTTTACGAGCTCCGCCCAGTAGGCGACGAGCCCGTCGGCATCGAGTGTCTTGCTCTCGCCGGCGAGCACATAGCGGCCATCGTTGAAGAACTCGCTTGCCGCGGGATCGAGAGCGAGGGCCACATCCTCGCCTGGGCGATAGCCTGCACCGTCGATGGCTTCCATTATGAAATCAAGAGCTTCCCTGCTGCTCCTCAGATTCGGTGCGAAACCGCCCTCGTCGCCGATCGCGACCGAATAGCCCTTGGCCTTGAGCCGCGCCTTGAGGCTGTGGAAAATCTCGGCGCCCATGCGCACGGCATCGGAGATGCCGCTTGCCGCCACCGGCATGATCATGAATTCCTGGACATCGATGGCGTTGTCGGCATGGGCGCCGCCATTGAGGATGTTCATCATCGGCACCGGCAGGACGCGGGCCATCGGACCGCCAAGATAGCGGTAGAGCGGCAGGCCGAGGCTGTCGGCGGCCGCCCGCGCCACCGCAAGGCTGACGCCGAGAATGGCATTGGCACCAAGCCGGCCCTTGTTCGGCGTGCCGTCGAGATCGCACATGATCTGGTCGATCTCGACCTGCTCCTCGGCATCGAGGCCCGACAGCGCGTCGAAGATCTCGCCATTGACCGCGTCGACGGCCTTGCGCACGCCCTTGCCGCCATAGCGGCCGCCGCCGTCGCGCAGCTCGATCGCCTC
>JBHHTO010000003.1:0-34698 GCA_046753425.1 Rhodothalassiaceae bacterium
GCGTGACTTCTTCGCGTTCCCGGTGTCGCTCCTGGCGATCGCGGCGAAGCGCGGGTCGGTCTCGAGACGCGCCAGCGCCCGCTCATTCTGCTCGCGTGCCCAGGCAAGCGCCCGCTCGCCTTCCACCTCCTCGAGCCACAGGAAGGGGTCCTCGCCACCCGCGACAGTGGATGTCTCTTCTTTCACGGCCGTCCCGTCGGTGTTCCTGTCACAGGCGGCGAGCCCTGCAAAGAGAGGCAGCGCCAGAGCGAAAGCGGCCCATAGCCGATGGTGCGTCATGCGTCCAGTCCACATCCCCGTTTCTCCCCTGTTGGTCGCCAGCGCGAACCGATCATCGCGCCATATGCGTCGCGCCGCAATGCCGGGCCCTAGAAGCGATCCTTGCGGCGGCGGATTTCGGCAAAGACCGCAACATCATCCGCTTCCTCCATCCCGAGGGTGCGGCGGATTTCCGCGCTCCCGGGGCGGAGGAAAGGATTGGTCGCGCATTCGCGGTCGAGGCGTGTTGGCACCGTCGGACGACCGGCACGGCGCAGCGCCACGACCTCGCGCATACGTTCGACGAGTGCCGTGTTCCCCGGCTCGAGGGTAAGCGCGAAACGGCCGTTCGCCTCGGTGTTCTC
Source organism: Rhodothalassiaceae bacterium (assembly GCA_046753425.1). Classification (GTDB taxonomy): domain Bacteria; phylum Pseudomonadota; class Alphaproteobacteria; order Sphingomonadales; family Rhodothalassiaceae; genus J134. Next base: position 624 of record JBHHTO010000003.1, read on the forward strand.
ATGCGCACAGCAGATCCGGGTTTCGGGATCGAGGGTGCGGATCTTCTGCAGCGAGTGCCACATTTGCTCCGCTGTGCCCTCGAACAGCCGTCCGCAGCCGAGCGAAAACAGCGTGTCACCGCAAAAGAGCGCCCGCTCACGCGGAAAGTGAAAGGCGATGTGGCCGGCGGTGTGCCCCGGGATCGCCAGCACGCGCGCCGTCGTGACGCCGAACGCGATCTCGTCGCCCTCCCCGACCCAGCGGTCGGCATATCCGATGCGCTGCCGCTCGCCGGCCGGCGCAACCACCGCGGCCCCGAAGTGGCGCCGGAGCCCCGGAACACCCCCCACATGATCGGGATGGTGGTGGGTGCAAAGGATGAGATCCGCTTTGAGCCCCCGCGCCTTGAGCGCCGCGACCACCGGATCGGCAAGCGAGGGATCGACGACGGCGACGGCGCCTGATTCCGGCTCGCGCACGATATGGACGTAATTGTCCCGGAGCACGGGCACGAGCTCGATCGCGAGCGCGTCGCTCATTCCCCGCCCTCCCCCGCACCATAGGTCGCGTTCGGATCGAACGACCGGTCCATCACGAACGAAAGCCTGCCGCGCGCCGCGCCCTCGCGCTCGATGCGGCGGTAAAAGCAGCTCCGGTAACCGACATGGCAGGCGCCGGGCCCGTGCTGCCGGACGCGCAGCCAGACCGCGTCCTGATCGCAGTCGATGCGCGCCTCGACGAGCTCCTGGACGTGCCCCGACTGCTCTCCCTTCTTCCACAGGCGCCGCCGTGCACGGCTCCAGTAATGGGCAAGGCCGGTCACGAGCGTCAGCCGCAAAGCCTCGGCATTCATGTGCGCGAGCATGAGGACCTCGCCGCTTTCGGCGTCCGTGACGACGGCGCTGAGCAGACCGTTCGCCCCGAAGGCGGGCGCAAGTTCGTCACCCTCCTCGAGGGCGCGATGGTCACCGCGGGGGGCGAATGGGAAATCCTCGCTCATGGCGCGCGAGCTTGCCGCGATCGTGCGCACCGTTCAAGGGCTCTTGGATTCGCCTTCGCGGCGGCTTACCTAGTCGAACATGGATCCTGGTCTGACCGCCCTCTATAACAACCGCATCCTGCGTCTGGCGACGCAGATCCCCTTTACCGAACGCCTCGCCGACCCCGATGTCACGGTGTCGCGAACGAGCCGCATCTGCGGCTCGCGCCTCGTTCTCGATGCCCGGTTCGAGGGCCCGCGCATCGCCCGCCTCGGGCTCGAGGTCAAGGCCTGCGCGCTCGGCCAGGCGACGACCGCGCTCGTCGCGCCGCGACTCATCGGCAGCGTGCGGGCGGATATCGAGCCGGTGGCCCGCGCCTTTGCGTTCATGATCCGGGAGGGCGGGCCGGTCCCCGAACCGCCCTGGGACGATCTCGGAATCTTTCTTCCCGTGCGCGATCATCCCTCGCGGCACGGCTCGGTGATGCTCATCTTCGACGCCGCGCTTGCGGCCTTCGACGCCCGAAGCGCAGCGACATCCGCCGCCAGCGCGGCACCCTGAGCCTGCGGTCACTCGCCATCGGGCGCCGGTGCGGCGAAGACGCGTGAGAAAAAGATCGCGTTCATGAACAATCTGTTTGTCCCATAGAAGACGGCGCGAAAATTGGGGTCGTCGGCAAAGAGCACGACGCTGCCCTTGCCCCTGCGCTCGGCGACGAGCATCGGCGAGCCGGCGATTTCCTGCTGTCGCCGCGTCGAGGCATAGCCCGCGACGAGCGGCGATTCGGGATCGTAGCGCGCCACCGTGGCATAGGGATTTGCCGGCGTCCTGAGAACGATCGTCGTGTTGCGCTGGCTGGCGATGCGGCGATCGTGAAAGCCGTAGCCGAGCGGATGGGTGATATCGAGATCGCTCTCAAAGAGTGCGCCGCCGATCACGTCTTCCGCCTCGCGGCGCGCGAAATCGGCATAGTCGTACCGCTCGGACGGCTTCGCCGGCGTGGAATCCGCCGTCGCCTTCTTCTCCCCGAGCAGCGCCTTTTGCGCCCAGTCCGCGGCCTGCCGCATGGCGATCAGCGTGCCGCCTTCCTGCTCGATCCACTGCTTGAGACGGGCGAGCAGCTTCTTTGGCAGAGCGGCGTGCCCGCCGGGGAGCACGAGGTGCGTATAGCGCGACCAGTCGATCGACCCCAGACGGTCCTTTTCGACGAGCGTCACCGGCATCTGCATGCGGACATCGAGAAGATGCCACACTTCGCCGGCGTCATAGCGTGCGATGCCGCCGTCGAAGACGAGCAGGACCCTCGGCGCCGACAGCGTGGCGAAGGACTGGTTGCCGCCGAAATCGGCCCCTGCCGTCGCTGTGTGCCCGGAGCTGAGCGCGTGCACGACGATCCCGTCTTTCTGGGCGATCTCGCGAACGATGCGGTGCGCCCGTTCGGGATCGCCGGCACGCGCGGCAAGCGGCACGAAGATCGCACCGCGATCGAAAGCGACCGCACCCCTGGTCGTCTCGGCACGGAAGGGCGCGCGCGCCACCCGCGCCCGGATCCCCGCGGCGAGCAGGCGGTAAAGCGCGCGCGGCGTATAATAGTCGTCCCAGGAGAAGGCATAGCCATAGGAGGCGCGGTCGGGCCCGCGCGCCGCATCCCATGTTGCATGCGCCCGCTCGCCGAGGAGCGCGGACCGGTAGGCGCGCCCCATCGCCGCATGGTCGAGGTCGAAGGCGAGCGGCACGGTCCAGCCCGAGACGTCGTAGAAGATCGCCTCGGCGAATTCCCGTGGCCGCTCGAAGATGCCCCGCAGGAGCACATATTGCTTCTGCTCGAGCGGCACCACATAGCTCTCGCCCGCCCGATAGAGCCGGCCGTCGATCCGCACATCCCTGGCAAGATGCCAGGCGGCGATGTCATTGCGTTCGAGAAGCTCGAGGAAATGCAGGCGCCGGGCGCGGTCGGGCGAGGTGAAGATGAAGGCCCGGCGCGGGTCCTTGGCGGCCTCGGCGACCGCATCGCGGAAGAATTGCCGCTCATAGGCGAGCAAATCGCCGCGCAGGCGCCGCGCGCCCTCGATCGAGCTCAGCGCGGTGCGGAAATGGGTGCGGATATTGTCGCCGAGCGTGCGCACGCCGTTCGGGGTCTCGATCGCGCCGCCGCGGGCGGCCGCGGCCTCGAACAGGATTCCCACCGAGCCATTTACCTGCGGATAGGTCGAGCCCTTGCCGATATAGAAATTGTCGAAGCCCTCCTCGCTGTAATAGAGCCGCGCTTCGCTATCGAGAAAGTCGCGATGAACGGCCGCCATCTTCTGCGCCAGCGCGCGCGCCTGCTCAGGGATGAGCGGGTTCTTCCGCGCCGGCACGCCGGGGTGGAAATAGTAGGTCGAGTTCGCGCCCATCTCGTGATAGTCGACCGTGACATTCGGCTTCCAGGCGTGCCAGGCGCGCATCCAGGCCTGTGGCTCGGGCTGCGTCTGGAAGAGCCATTGGCGGTTGAGATCGAACCAGTAGTGGTTGGTCCGCGCCGCGATCCACAGATTGTGCGCGGCGTGCGCGGGATCGGTCACCGGCACCTTCGAAAGAAAGCTCAGGACATGGTCGATGCGCCGCGCATGGCCGTCGGGATTGAAGATCGCGGTGATCAGGATCACGCTTTCCTCGAGCGTCCGATCGATCCCGGGCCCGCGCGCTGCAGCAAGGTGATAGACGAGCGGCAGCGCCGCCTCCATGCCCGAGGCCTCGGCCCCGTGGACACCGAAATTGAGCCAGGTGACGACCGGCATGTCTGCCGTGGGCACAACATCGCTCGCGGGATCGCCGAGCGCCACATGGCGCGCCCGGATCTCCTCGATCCGCGCCAGATTCGCCGGCGACGAGACGACGATGAACTCGATCGGGCGCCCTTCATGGGAGTGGCCGATGGTGGTGCGTTGCATGCGCGGCGAGGCGTCGGCGACGGCGCGGATATAGTCGACGAAGCGATCATGGCGCGTGGGCTGTGCGCCGAGTTGATGGCCGAGCACGGTGTCCGGTGTCAGCACCGCGGGATCGTAGTCGACGCCGTCCGGCAGATAATACGCCATCGGCTCGGCGCGAACGACGAACGCGAACAGCAGGAGCGGCAGGAGGAGCACGGCGCGTGCAAGCATGATCGGCAATCCCATCTGGCGTGTTTCCGGCCTGTGAAAGCCTAGCCGGCTTTGCCGGATGCCGGAACCCCGTGCTTGCGGGGGCGGCAGGCAGGCGATAGGTAGCAGGTGCGAGAATGGCCCAGGGAGGCAAAGGATGGGAACCGTGATCTGGCACAATCCGCGCTGCTCGAAATCGCGCGCCACGCTGGCGCTGCTCGAGGAGCGCGGCATCAAGCCCGAGATCGTGCTCTATCTCGAGACCCCGCCGGCAGCGGGCGAGATCGATCGCGTGCTCCGGCTCATCGGCCGCGAACCGCGTGCGCTCATGCGACGCAAGGAGCCCGAATACAGGGAGCTCGGACTCGACGATCCGGCGCGCACGCGCGAGGAGCTGATTGCCGCCATGGTCGCGCATCCGCGCCTCATCGAGCGCCCGGTGGTGATCCATAACGGCAAGGCCGCGCTCGGACGTCCGCCCGAAGCGGTGCTCGACATCCTGTGATGCACCGGATGCGGGGCTTCGGCAGGCGTCCGGCGCGGCGCGGGGTTGCGCCATGATCATCGCCATCGACGGCCCGGCGGCGTCCGGCAAGGGGACGCTCGCCCGACGCCTCGCCGAGCGCTTCGATCTCGCCCATCTCGACACCGGTGCCCTCTATCGCGCGGTCGGCCTTGCGCTTCTCAGGGCCGGCAGGGACCCGCATGATGCAGCGGCGGCGGAGGCGGCAGCGGCGACGCTCGACCCGGCGCTGCTCGACGATCCCGAACTGCGCAGCGAAGCCGTCGGCGAGGCGGCCTCCATCGTTGCCGCGCAGCCGCGGGTGCGCGAACGCCTGCTCGCCTTCCAGCGCGACTTCGCCACCCATCCGCCGGGGGGCAAGCGGGGAGCGGTCCTTGACGGGCGCGACATCGGCACCGTCATCTGCCCCGGCGCCGATCTCAAGCTTTTTGTCACCGCGCGCGACGAGGTCCGTGCCCGCCGCCGCTTCGAGGAGCTGCGGCAAAAAGGCCTCAAGACGGATTTCGACGGCGTACTTGCCGATCTCAGGGCCCGCGATGCACGTGACAGCGGGCGCGATGCGGCGCCCCTCGTCCCGGCCGATGATGCCGTCTTGCTAGATACCAGCGAATTGTCTATAGACGCCGTGTTCGCGCGCGCGGCGGCTCTCGTCGAAGAGCGCCTCGCGGCAAAGAGATAGCCAAGGCGACATCGGCCGCAATCGGGCAACGGGTCTCGGATCCCGCGCCCGGTTTGTTGTTTTTGACGATGGGCCCACTGGCTCCCGGGATGAATGGAAGGGTGGCGATGGTCGCAGCCCAATGGAGCCCCGGGAGAAGACCGCCGGAAACAACCGGCCGGCAGGAAAAGCTCCCCGCAACGGAAAGACGTGCTTGAGATGACGGATACGCAGCTCGCGACGCCCTCGCGCGATGAATTCGAGGCGCTGCTCAACGAATCCCTGTCCGATGAAGGCGGCTTCGAAGGCCGGGTGGTCAAAGGAACGGTGACCGCGATCGAAGGCGATCAGGCGATCATCGATGTCGGACTGAAGGCCGAGGGCCGCGTGCCCTTGCGCGAATTTGCCGCACCGGGGCAGGCATCGGAACTCAAGGTCGGCGACACGGTCGAGGTCTATATCGAGCGCATCGAGAATGCCCTCGGGGAGGCCGTGCTGTCGCGCGAAAAGGCGCGCCGCGAAGAGGCCTGGGACCTTCTCGAGGAGGCCTATGCCAAGGACGAGCCGGTCGAGGGCGTGATCTTCGGGCGCGTAAAGGGCGGCTTTACCGTCGATCTCAATGGCGCCGTCGCCTTTCTGCCCGGCAGCCAGGTGGACATCCGGCCGGTGCGCGACATCACGCCCCTGCTCAACATTCCTCAGCCCTTCCAGATCCTCAAGATGGATCGCCGGCGCGGCAATATCGTCGTCTCGCGGCGGGCCGTTCTCGAGGAAGCCCGTGCCGGCCAGCGCGCCGAACTGCTCGAGAAGCTCAAGGAGGGCGACGTCGTCGAGGGCGTGGTCAAGAATGTCACCGATTATGGCGCTTTCGTCGACCTCGGCGGCATCGACGGCCTCTTGCACGTCACCGACATGGCCTGGAAGCGCGTCAATCATCCGACCGATGTCGTCAGCATCGGCGAGACGGTGAAGGTCCAGATCATCCGCATCAACCGGGAAAGCCAGCGCATCAGCCTCGGTATGAAGCAGCTCGAGGCCGATCCCTGGGAGGGTATCGAAGCCAAATATCCGGTCGGCGCGAAGATCAAGGGCGTGGTCACGAATATCACCGACTACGGCGCCTTCGTCGAGCTCGAGCCCGGTGTCGAGGGCCTCGTCCATGTCTCGGAGATGTCGTGGGTGAAGAAGAACGTGCACCCGGGCAAGATCGTCTCCACGAGCCAGGAGGTCGAGGTCATGGTGCTCGATGTGGACCCGGTCAAGCGCCGTATCTCGCTCGGCCTCAAGCAGTGCCTCGAGAACCCCTGGGAGGCCTTCGCCGAGAAGTACCCGCCGGGCAGCGTCGTCGAGGGCGAGGTCAAGAACATCACCGAATTCGGGCTCTTCGTCGGCCTCGACTTCGATGTCGATGGCATGGTCCACATGTCGGACATCGCCTGGAACATGTCCGGTGACAACGCGATCAAGCAGTTCTCGAAGGGCGACCATGTCCGGGCCAAGGTTCTCGATGTCGATGTCGAGAAAGAGCGAATCAGCCTCGGCATCAAGCAGCTCGAGGGCGACCCCTTCGGTGCGATTTCGGGCAAGAAGCGGGGCGATGTCGTGACCTGCACGGTGAAGGAGGTGAACGACGGCGGCATCGAGGTCACACTCGGTGACGGCATGACCGCCTTCATCCGGCGCTCGGATCTCGCCCGCGATCGCGCCGACCAGCGTCCCGACCGCTTCGCCAAGGGCGACAAGGTCGACGCCATGATCACCAATATCGATCGCGGCCAGCGCAAGGTGTCGCTGTCGATCAAGGCGCTCGAGGTGGCCGAGGAGAAGAAGGCGGTCGCCCAATACGGCACCAGCGACTCGGGCGCGAGTCTGGGCGACATTCTCGGCGCTGCCTTGCAGAAGGCGAAGGAAAACAAGGCCGAAGCCGGTGCCAGGCCGGAGGGCGGCGAGGAGCCCGAAAAGTCCGAAAAGCCGAAGAAGGCGGCAAAGGCTGCGGCCGGCAAGAAGAAGGCCGCGAAAGACACCCCGGACGAGGCGGAAGCGGCAGCGCCGAAGGCGAAGCCGGCCAAGACCAGGAAGGCTGCCGCCAAGGCCGAAGATGCGGAGAAGGCGGAGAAGGCGGAGAAGGCGGACGACTAGCGCGGCCCGTCCGGGTCCGCCCGATCGCGGACCGGGCGGACAATCGGCAGCGGGCGGCACTTCGGAGTCCCGGGGTGGCGCCCGTTCCACTTTGCACCAAAGGCGGAAAGCGCTTCATGAGCAAACACTTAATCTTGACGCGGACAACAGAGTTCTCCTAGGCTAACAGTCCATTGGATTCCGGCGACGCACGGTGCGGCCCAGGATCGCAACCGGCGGCCGTGAGAATGTGGACCGAGCCATGATCAAGTCGGAACTGATCGCGAAACTGGCCGAGGCCAATCCGCACCTCTATCATCGCGATGTGGAGCGCATCGTGAGCACGGTGTTCGAGGAAATCATCCAGGCTCTTGCCCGGGGTGATCGCGTCGAGCTGCGCGGATTTGGCGCCTTTTCCGTCAAGACCCGGCAAGCGCGCATTGGCCGCAATCCGCGCACCGGCGAGGCGGTGAATGTGGCGGAAAAGCACGTCCCCTATTTCAAGACCGGCAAGGATCTGCGCGAACGCCTCAACAAGAGACCGCGCTAGGCGCCATCGCACATGCGCCGATTCGCCAGTTTGCTTTTGCTTGCGTTCGTCGCCGCGGCGATGGGCGGTTTCGTGGTCGCCAACAACACGGCGGTAACCGTGAGCCTCCCCTGGAGTGCATGGGAGATCACCCTGCCGCTGTATCTCGTGCTATTTGCCGGAATTCTTCTCGGGGTCCTGTTCATGATGCCGGTCACCCTGTGGATGCTGGCCCGGCGGGCGATGGCCATGCGCCGCGAGCGGCGCCGGGTGGACGCCGCCGAGAAAAGGCTTGCCGCCATCGAGGCGGAGCGCGATGCGGCGCGCGCCACCCGCACCGCGGCCCATATCGAGCACCTGCAGGAGTCGCCGCGCAAGAGCGCATCCTGAGAGACCTGCACAAGGACCCATGCCGCATGATCCAGGCGAGGAACCCGCTCTATTGCGCTCTCGACACGGGCGATCTCGCCGCGGCGCTGCAGCTCGCCACCACGCTCCGCGACATCGTCGGCGGCTTCAAGCTCGGGCTCGAATTCTTCACCGCGCTGGGGCCTGCCGGCGTCGGCAAGATCGCCGCTCTCGGCCTGCCGCTCTTCATCGACCTCAAGCTGCACGACATCCCGAACACCGTCGCCGGCGCGGTGCGCAGTCTCATGCCTCTCGGGCCGGCCATCCTCACCGTGCACACGGCGGGCGGCATCGAGATGATGCAGGCGGCGCGGCGGGCAGCCGAGGAAAGCGCCGGCCGGCTCGGAATGGATGTGCCCTGGATCGTCGGCGTCACCCTGCTCACCAGCCTGGATGCGGGAGACCTCGATGCGCTCGGTATCGAGGGCTCGACGCACCGTGTCGTGGCGCGGCTGACGCGACTCGCCGAGAAGGCAGGACTCGACGGCATCGTCTGTGCGCCGTACGAGGTCTCGACCGCACGCTCGACGACCGGCGAGGGATTCCGCATCATCGTGCCGGGTATCCGCCCGCACGGCGCTGCCGCCCACGATCAGAAGCGCGTCATGACCCCTGAAGAGGCTGTCGCTGCGGGCGCCGACGTGATCGTCGTCGGCCGTCCGATCACGACCGCGACCGATCCGGCGATGGCGGCGCAGGCGATCGTCGCTGCGATCACGCCCTCATGAGGCGACCGGCCGCACCTCGACGACTTCGGGAATGTAATAGCGCAGCAGGTTCTCGATCCCCTGCTTGAGCGTCATGGTGGCGCTCGGGCAGCCCGAACAGGCCCCCTGCATGCGCAGATAGACGACGCCGTCGCGGAATCCCTGATAGAGGATGTCGCCGCCGTCGCGGGCCACCGCCGGCCGCACCTTCTCCTCGATCAGGGTCTTGATCTGATGCACGATCTCGGCGTCTGCCGGATCATCGGCGGTGGCGACCTCGGCCGGCGCCTCATCATCGCGAAAGAGCGGTGCGGAGGCGCTGAAATGCTCGACCAGCAGGGCGAGCACCTGCGGCTTGAGTTCGGTCCACTCGGCATCTTCGGCCTTGCTCACCGAGATGAAGTCGGCGCCGAAAAAGACACCCGTCACACCGCCAAGGGCGAACAGGGCTTCGGCGAGCGGCGACGCGGCGGCCGCGGCGGCATCGGGGAAGTTCGCCGTGCCGCCGTCCGGCATCACCTGCCGGCCGGGGAGGAATTTCAGGGTCGCCGGGTTGGGCGTGCGTTCGGTGGCAATAAACATGGACTGGTCTCCTGCCTCGATGGCGGTCTATGTGGCGAGGCCGGGGGGGCGACGTCAAGGCAATTCGGAGTGGATTGGTCCGCTTTCGGCGCCCGCTCACACCATGCGGTCGATCTCTTCCGGCGTCAGCGTGCCGGGAATGATAACCAGCGGACAGGGCAGGCTCGCCACCAGCGGTCCCGAGAAATAATCGACGAGCGGCCCGGGGTCGCCGGCCGGGCTCGAGGCAAGGACGAGCGCGAAGAGGTCATCGCGTTCCTTGATGAAGTCGACGAGAACCTCTTTCGGATTGCCGTCCCGGATGACGATCTCGGGCTTCACCCCAGCATAGGCATAGACCTTGGCCGCCAGATCCTCGAGCAGGGCCCGGGCCTCGGCGTGTGCCTCCTCGCGCATCCGGTCGGCAACCGCCATCCAGTGCTGGAAGTCGACCGGTGGCAGGGCACGGAAGAGGATGATGCCTCCGCCTTCGATATGCGCCGCCCGGCCGGCGGCAAAGCGGATGGCAAGCTTCGCCTCCTCCGAATCGTCGACGACGACGAGGAAGTTGCGCGGGCGCTCGAGGCTCGGCCCGAGCCGCGTTGCCCCCTCGATATCGATGTCCGCGCTCATGGGCGGAAATGTTGCAGCGCCGCCCCCTGTCGCGCAAGTCCGAATCGGGCGCTGCTGCGTCCGAAGGACGGCTCAGTAGCCGACGTCGTCCTTGTCCGGAAGTTTCAGCTCGACGGTCTGCGTGCGCCCGCTCTCACCCGGAAAATCGGTGAACAGCGCCTGCACCAGATAAGGCATGACGGCGGGCAGATCGGGCCGCCCGATATCGCTCACGGCGCGCCCTTCAAACAGCACCTCGCCGGTCGGCCGCTCCAGCCGCAGGTTGAGGGACACGGTGTGCACGGTGGTCGAGTAGACCTCGCCATAACCGCCATAACCGTAATAGCCGGGGAAATGGCCATGGGAAAAATACCCGAAGCCGTAATGCCCGAAGCCGTAATAGGGATAATAGGGGTAATAGCCGGGATAGGAGCGGATCTTCTCGCGCCCCTCGGAGACCGTCCAGTCGAGCTTCGCCAGGATCGCCGGATTTTCCGCCACAGGGCGATAGCCGGCATCGATGAGCTGCGCCCGCACCAGCGCCGCATATTGCGCAAACTCGAGGCTCCCCACCTTGGCCGGATCGGCGGGCACGATGCGCACCGTTTCGGCCTGCGGTGCCGCCAGCCGGTGGAACCGCGACACGTCGGCCTCGAAGGTCTTGGCACAGGCCGCGAGTCCGAGAAGGGCGACAAGAAGAAGAGCGCTCGTGCGCAGGCTCATGACGGACACTCCTCTCGCAAGAGGTTGCATTGGGCGTATTGTGCTGGATGCCATTCTCCACGGCAAGCCTGAACCGGCGATGAACCGCGCGGGACGAGGCGGGCGCCACCGCCGCCGTGCGGCACCCGCCCTGCTCATCGCCAGAGCCCTGCAATCAGTAGAGATGGCCGTCCCTGGTCTTGATTTCGACCACCTTTGTCGCCCCGCTCTCGCCCGGGAAATTGCGGAACATGGACTCGACGAGATAGGGCATGACGAGCGAGATTTCCTGGGTCGGCCCCTCACTCACGGCGCGGCCCTCGAAGACCACCTTGCCCGTCTTCACATTCTCGATACGCAGGCTGAGCTTGCGCGTATAGACGGTCTTCGAGCGAATCTCGGGCCCCAGGAAGTCGTCATAATAAAAGGGGTCGTAATAGCCGTAATGGAAGGGATGGTAGAAACCGAGATAATAGCTGTAGGCGGGGAAGACATATCCCGGCCGGGTCTCGATCTTGGTCCGGCCCTCTGACACCGCGTAATCGACGAGGACCCGAAGGTCCGCGTCCTTCGCATCGGCGGGCCTGAATCCGTAGCGGCTCATGGCATCGGCGATGAGCCCCGCATATTGCGCGAATTCGGGGCCCTTCTTCGCCGCGTCGAGCGGCAGGACGACGAAACTTTGTCCCTCGAAATTCAGTCCCTCATGAAAGCGCGTCACCGAGGTCTCGACCTTGGCGGCACAGGCGCCGAGCAGCAGCACCAGGCCGGCGAGAAGAAGCTTGCTCCAGCGCATTTGCTGCCTCCTTTCTCATATGAACCAAGTGCCTGGCCCGAAGATGAGAAGCCGCCGCCGGATCTGCAAGCCCCGCCGTCGATCGGTCGCCGGACAGCCGCCTTCAGCGCCTGCCGTGACGCGGATCGAGAAACCCGACCACGTGGCGGACCTCGGCGAGGACCGGCGCGGCCATCGCGGCGGCGCGCTCGGCGCCGTCGGCGAGGATGCGGTCGATCACCGCCGGATCGCGTTCGAGCCGGAGCATCTCCTCGGTGATCGGACCGAGCGTGGCCACCGCCAGCTCGGCGAGCGCGTTCTTGAACTCCGCAAAGCCCTTGCCGGCAAATTCACCGAGCACATCGTCCACCGTCCTGTCGGCGAGCGCTGCATAGATGCCGACGAGATTGGCCGCTTCCGGCCGCCCCTCGAGTCCCGCCGCGGACTCCGGCAGCGGCTCGGGGTCGGTTTTCGCCCGCCGGATCTTGCGCATGATGGTGTCGGCATCATCGGTCAGATTGATCCGCGACGCATCCGAAGGATCGGATTTCGACATCTTCTTGGTGCCGTCGCGGAGCGACATCACGCGCGCCCCGGGGCCGAAGATGACCGGCTCGACGCGGGGAAAGACCTCGACGCCGAAGTCCTGGTTGAACCGCGCCGCGATGTCGCGGGTGAGCTCGAGATGCTGCTTCTGGTCCTCGCCCACCGGCACGTGCGTCGCCTTGTAGGCGAGAATGTCGGCCGCCATCAGGGTCGGATAGACATAGAGCCCGACGCTCGCCCGCTCGCGGTTCTTGCCCGCCTTGTCCTTGAACTGCGTCATCCGGTTGAGCCAGCCGACGCGCGCCACGCAGTTGAAGATCCAGGCGAGCTCGCTGTGCGCCGCAACCTGGCTTTGGTTGAACAGGATCGAGCGCTTGGGATCGACCCCGGTGGCGATGAAGGCCGCCGCCGCCCGCCGGGTCTGGTCCGCCAGCGTCTTCGGGTCCTGCCACACGGTGATGGCATGGAGATCGACGACGCAATAGAGACACTCATAGGACTGCTGGAGCCGCACCCAGTTGCGGAAGGCGCCGAGATAATTGCCAAGATGCATGGCGCCGGTCGGCTGCGCGCCGGAAAACACGCGCCGCGCAGGGATGGGAACGGATGGGATCATCGGGGGGCTTGTCCTTGGTCCTGGGCCAAAACGCCGCGTTTATGGCAATGCCGTGCAGGCACGGTCAAGGGCGCTCGAGGGCGGCACGCAGATCGGCCGGTCGGAGCGCGCGCAGGCCAAGCGCGAGAATGCCATAGCCGAGAAGCCCGAGCAGGACGAGCAGCGCTGCATGGCCGATCTCGGCGCCCCGCGATCCCGGCAACAGGTCCGCGAGCAGGCCGTCCGCGAACCACAGCGAAACCCCCATGCCGGCGCTGGCGAGGATCATGCGCAGGCCGCGGGAGAGCAGCCGACGGTCGGGCACGAGATCGCCGCGGCGGATCAGCGTCGCACCGAGCAGGGCGACATTGAGCCAGGCCGACATGGTGGTGGCCAGTGCGAGACCCACATGAGCAAGCGACCAGATCAGCAGCAGGCTGAAGACGATGTTGGCACCCATGGCGACGAGACCGTAGACGACCGGTGTCCGCGTGTCCTCGCGCGCAAAGAAGCCGGGCGTGAGCACCTTGACGAGGACGAAGGCGGGTAGCCCGAGCGCAAAGGCGGTGAGCGCCCGTGCCGTCATCTCGGTGTCGGTCGCGGCGAATGCCCCGTGCTCGAACAGCGCCCGGATGAGTGGTGCCGGAATGATGGCGAGGGCGGCGGCCGCCGGGAGCGTCAGAAGCAGGGCAAACTCGATGGCACGGTTGTGACTTCCCTGCACCTCGGCGGCGTGCCCACCGGCGAGCGCCCGCGAAAGCCGGGGCAGAAGCACGGTGCCGACCGCGATGCCGATGACCCCGAGCGGCAACTGGTTGAGCCGGTCGGCATAGAAGAGAAAGGACAGCGAGCCCTGCGGCAGGAAGGAGGCAAGAATGACGTCGAAAACCAGATTCACCTGCATCACGCCGGCACCGATCGCCACCGGCAGCATCACCCGGAGCAGCCGGCGCACGCCGGGGGTGAGACGCGGGCGGGGCAGGCGCAGGGCGAAGCCGGCGCGCCGTGCGGCGAGCACGAGCCAGAGGAACTGCACGATGCCGGCCACCGACACCGCCATCGCCAAGGCCCTCGCGGCCGCAATGTCGCTCGTATGAAAGCCGAGAATGGCGGCAATGAGCACGAGATTGAGCAGGATGGGCGCGGCCGCGGCCGCCGCGAAGCGGCCGAGGGCATTGAGAATGCCGGAAAAGAGCGCGACCAGCGAGATCAGCAGCAGATAGGGAAAGGTGAGCCGGGTGAGGTCGATGGCGAGGGCGAATTTTTCGGGCTGGTCGAGAAAGCCGGGTGCAAGAACGACCATGGCCCAGGGCATCAGGGCCTCGGCGAGAGCCGTGAAAAGCAGGAGCACGAGGAGAAGCACGGCGAGCGCATCCTCGGCGAAGGCGCGGGCCCGGACCCGTCCCGCGACCTCGCCACCGCGCCCGAGAGCCTTCGCAAAGATGGGCACGAAAGCCGCCGCGAAGGCGCCTTCGGCAAACAGCCGGCGGAAGAAATTGGGCAGCTTGAAGGCAACGAAAAAGCAGTCGGCGGCAAGCCCGGCGCCAAGATAGCGCGCGATCAGGATATCGCGCACGAAGCCGAGCACCCGGCTCGTCAGGGTCAGTGAGCCGACGGTGGCGAAGCCGCGCACAAGGCTCATGATGTGCTCCGCAGGTCACCTGCCCGCATGGCCTCGCCGGCACCGTGCGCCTGCGGCGCGGCCGCCGCGGAAGCCTGCGCGGCGGCCGGAACCTCGCCCCTTGTGGCGGCCAGGAGAATGGTCTCGAGATGGGCAAGCCGGCGCTCGCCGGTCACCTTTTCGCCGGCCAGATCCTGGACATAGAAGACATCCACCGCCCGCTCGCCATAGGTGGCGACATGCGCCGAGAAGATGGAAAGCCGAAGATGCGTGAGCGCACGGGTCAGATCATAGAGCAGGCCGGGACGGTCGCGCGCATTGACCTCGATCACCGTGGCCCGGTTGCTCGCGCGGTTGTCGATCAGCACCATCGGTTCCACCCGGAACACATCGGTGCGCCTGCTGTATCCGGCGGGACGCAATGGCAAGGGCTCGTCGAGGGCCATACGCCGCCGCAACGCCGCCCGGATTCGCTCCTCGAGCCGCGCCAGCTCGCGGCTGCCCGCGATCGCTTTTCCCGCCGCCGACTGGACCCGGAAATGATCGAGTGCCATGCCGTCGCGGGTGGTGTGAATCTTCGCACCGACGATATTGGCGCCGGCGCCGGCTAGCGCGCCGGCGAGGCGCGCGAACAGCCCGCGGCGGTCGCGCGTCCAGACGCCGATCTCGGTCATGGCCTGGAATCGCTTGACCGTGGTCACGATTCCCGCGCTGTCGGCAGCCTCGCCGGATGCCCGGACGAGGCGGGCGTCCCGTTCGATGGTCTCGAGATCCTCGGCGATCCAGTAGGAATCGAGAAACCGCTCAAGTTGGCGCGCGATCTCTTCGTCCGGCCAGTCGGCGAGGCGCTCGGCAAGGGCCGCCTTCATCGCCGCCACCCGCTGCTGCCGGCCGCTCGAGGCATGGCCGGCGAGCAGCACCTCCTCGGCCTGCTCATAGAGCTCACGCAGGAGCTGCCCCTTCCAGCCGTTCCAGGCACCGGGCCCGACGGCGCGGATATCGGCGACGGTGAGGATCACGAGCAGCTTCAGACGTTCGGGGCTTTTCACCTGCTCGCAGAAATCGAGGATCGTCTTGTGATCCGACAGGTCGCGCTTGAAGGCGTAGCGGCTCATGAGCAGGTGCCACCGCACGAGCCAGGCGACGAGCTCGGTTTCGGCCTGCGTCAGACCGAGCCGCGGGCACAGCCTGAGTGCGATGCGGGCGCCGATATCGGAGTGGTCGCCGCCGCGTCCCTTGGCGATGTCATGGAGAAAGACGGCAAGATAGAGTGCCCGCCGCGACACCAGCTTGTGAATGACCACGGTGGACAGCGGATGGTCTTCTGCGAGCTCGCCGCGTTCGATGGCAGCGAGCAGCCCGATCGCGCGGATGGTGTGCTCGTCCACCGTATAATGGTGGTACATGTCATACTGCATCTGTGCCACGATGCGGCCGAAATCGGGCACGAAGCGGCCAAGGACGCCGGCCTCGTTCATGCGCCGGAGCGCGATTTCGGGGTGATCCTTCGAGATCAGGATCTCAAGAAAGGCCCGGTTCGCCTCGGGGTCGGCGCGCAACTTGCGGTCGATGAGGCGCAGATTGCGCCCGATATGGCGCAGCGCATCGGGATGGATGTCGAGGCCGGTCTCGTGCGCCACCCGGAAGATGGTGATCATCTTGCGCGGATCGCGGACGAATACCGATTCGCGGGCCACCGTCAGCCGGTCGCCGTCGCGCCGAAATCCGCGGACGGTGCGCCGCGGTGCGAGCCGCCGCAGAGAGAACAGGGGGCGTTTCTGGTGCCGGGCCTCGAGCGCGGCGCAGATGACACGCGTCAGGGCGCCGACCTCCTTGGCGATCAGGAAATAGTGTTTCATGAAGCGCTCGACCCCGGACAGGCCGGCCCGGTCACGGTAACCGAGGCGCTTCGCCAGCGCCGCCTGATGGTCGAAGGTCAGCCGTTCCTCGGCCCGCCCGGCGTGGAAATGGAGCGCCACGCGCACGGTCCACAGAAAGGCCTCGGCCTTGCGAAAGGCCAGCATCTCGTCCCGGGCGAGAAGGCCCTCGGCATGCAGGTCACGGGGCCGGTGCGCGCCATAGAGATAGCCGGTGATCCAGAACAGGGTCTGGAGATCGCGTAATCCCCCCTTGCCCTCCTTGAGATTGGGCTCGACGACATAGCGGCTGTCACCCATCCGCACATGGCGGGCGTCGCGCTCGGCGAGCTTGGCCTCGATGAAGGCGGGCCCGGTCCCCGAGACCACCTCGGCCCGATAGCGCTCGGCAAGCTCGCGATAGAGCGCGTCATCCCCCGTTATCCGGCGCATTTCGAGAAGCGCTGTGCGGATGCTCAGGTCCTCGCGCGCGAGCCGGATCGATTCGCCCGGCGAGCGCACGGCGTGACCCACCTTGAGCCCGACGTCCCACAGCGTGTAGAGCAGGAACTCGATCACATTCTCGTGCCAGTACGAGGGCTTGTAGGGATAGACAAAAAGCAGGTCGAGGTCCGAAAAGGGGGCCAGCTCACCACGGCCGTAACCGCCCGTCGCCGCAATCAGCAGACGCTCCGCGTCGGTCGGATTGGCGCGCCGGTAAAGGCGCCGTGTGGCGACGCCATAAAGTCCCTCGATGAGGCGGTCCGAAAGATATGCAAGTTCCCGTGCGGTGCGGCGGCCGCGCGCCCCTTCCTCTTCATGACGGCGACGAATCTCGGCAAGACCGCGGCCGTAGGTGTCCTTCGCCACCTCGAGAATCGCCCGCCGCCGCGCGCGCGCGCCGGAAGCCGTCTCAAGCGCGCTCTCGAGCGCCGCTGCGAAGGCACCGGCGTCGATGATCCGACGCTTGTGGGGAATTCTGGTCATAACGCCTTGTAGCATGTCGCCTTGTATCATGCATTGCGACGAGGGCTAGTCGTCGTCCTCGCGCAGCGACTTCAGCCGATAGAGCGCATCGAGCGCCTCGCGCGGGCTCAGATGGTCGGGCTGGAGCGCGTCCAGCGCCTCGTGCACCGGATCGCGGCCGGCTTCCAGAGGCGCCGCCGGTGGCGCCGCGGCGGTCTCGAACAGCGGCAGATCGCCAAGCGCCGCGCCGGCGCGTGCGCCTTGTCCTCCGGCCTCGAGCGTCCGCAGCACCTCCTCGGCCCGCGCGATCACGGCAGGCGGCAGGCCGGCAAGGCGGGCTACCTGGATGCCATAGGAGCGGTCGGCGGCGCCCTTGGCCACCTCGTGCAGAAAGATCACCTCGCCCTTCCATTCCTTCACCCGCATGGTGCGCAGGGCAAGGCAGGGGAGCTTCTCCCGAAGCGCCGCGAGCTCGTGATAATGCGTCGCAAAGAGTACCCGCGACCGGTTGACCTCGTGCAGGTGCTCGACCGCGGCCCAGGCGATGGAGAGGCCGTCATAGGTGGCGGTGCCGCGCCCGATCTCGTCGAGAATCACCAGCGAGCGGGGGCTCGCCTGATTGAGGATGGCCGCGGTCTCGACCATTTCGACCATGAAGGTGGAGCGCCCGCGCGCGAGGTCGTCCGCCGCGCCGACGCGGCTGAAGAGGCGGTCGACGATGCCGATCTCGGCTGCTTCCGCGGGCACGAAGGACCCCGCCTGCGCAAGAATGGCGATGAGCGCGTTCTGGCGCAGGAAGGTCGACTTGCCGGCCATGTTCGGCCCGGTCAGGAGCCACAGCCGCTGTCCCTCGCCGAGATCGCAGTCATTGGCGACGAATGGCTCCTCGCCCCCGGCGGCGAGCGCCGCCTCGACGACCGGGTGACGCCCTCTCACGATGCGGAACGACGTGTCCTCGCGGATCACGGGGCGGCACCAGCGTGACGATATCGCGCGCTCGGCGAGGGCCGCCGAGAGGTCGAGCAGTGCAAGCGCCGATGCGGTTTCGTGCAAGGCCGCCCAGGCCGCATTCACCGCCGCGCAGAGGCGCCCGAAGATGGCCTCTTCCATCGCCAGCGCCCGCTCGGCGGCGGAGCCGATGCGACTTGCGAGCTCGGCGATCTCGGTGGTCGAGAAGCGGACCGTGTTTGCCAGTGTCTGGCGATGAATGAAGCGGCCGTCGAGGGGCGGGCGCATCAGCGCCTCGGCTGCCTTGGCGCTGACGTCGATGTGATAGCCAAGGACATTGTTGTGCCGGATGCGCAGCGAGGCGATCCCGGTTTCCTCGCGATAACGCGCCTCGAGGGCGGCCACATGGCGCCGGCTCTCATCGCGCAGCGCGCGCGTCTCATCGAGTGCGGCATCAAAGCCCGGGGCGATATAGCCGCCGTCCCGCGTGACGAGAGGCGGCTCGGCAACGAGCGCCGTCTCGAGCAGTTGCCGCAAGTCGTGATGTCCGCCCAGCGCATCGCCGGCGCGGGCAAGCTCGGGCGGCAGGCCGGCGAGAGAGGCGCCCTCGCCGAGCCGGGCGCGCAGTCCGGCGGCCACCGACAGCGCGTCGCGGACGGCGGCGAGATCGCGCGGCCCGCCACGACCGAGGCCGATCCGGGCCAGGGCGCGTTCAAGGTCAGGACAGCCGCGGAGGCGGCTCCGCACCGCCTCGCGCAGGCCCGGATCGTCGACAAGATGCGCCACCGAATCGAGCCGTTCCTCGATCAGGGCGCGGTCGGTCGACGGCGCCCCGATGCGGGCGCCGAGAAGGCGTGCGCCGGCGCCGGTCACGCAGCAGTCGATGGTGGCAAGAAAGCTCGCCTTGCGCTCGCCGGAGAGCGTGTGCACGAGCTCGAGATTGCGCCGCGTCGCGGCGTCGATCTGCATGACCGCATCGCGCCGCCTCTGCTGCGGCGGCAGCAAGCGCGGCATTCGCCCCTTCTGCGTTTCCTCGAGATAGTCGAGCAGGGCGGCGAGAGCCGCGAGTTCGGCGCGCGAGAAGCTGCCATAAGGCTCCAGCGAGCGGACGGCAAAATACCGCCGCAATTTCCGTTCGCCGGCGACGCTGTCGAAATGGCGGTCGTCGCGCCGGCTGATCCCGGCATCCACTTCGGCGAGGCCTTCGGCGATACCGGATTCGTCGAGAAGAGAGCCGGCAACGAGAAGCTCACCGGGCGCGAGAGCGGCAAGATCGGCGGCAAGACTGTCCAGTGATGTCGCCATGGCAAGGAGACTGCCCGTCGACATATCGCTCCAGGCGAGCGCCAGCTCGCCGCCGGCACGGGCGAGCGCCGCGAGATGGTTGTTCGTGCGGGCATCGAGGAGGGTCTCCTCGGTCAGCGTGCCCGGGGTGACGACGCGCACCACCTCACGCCGGACGACCGCCTTCGCCCCACGCTTGCGGGCCGCCGCCGGGTCCTCGACCTGCTCGCAAACTGCAACCTTGTATCCCGCCCGGATAAGGCGCGCGAGATAGGCATCGGCGGCGTGGATCGGCACGCCGGCCATCGGAATATCGGCGCCCAGATGCTTGCCACGCTTGGTGAGCGTGATGTCGAGGGCGGCGGCCGCCCGTACCGCATCCTCGAAGAAGAGCTCGTAGAAATCGCCCATGCGGTAGAACAGGAGGCAGTCGGGACAGGTGGCCTTGATTTCGAGATACTGGGCCATCATCGGCGTCGCCCTGTCCGCGCCCTTTCCTGGGGCGGCGGAGTTCTTCCGGGACTCGGTTCCTGCAGTCTGCTTGTTCATAAAATGGCTTGTCCGCAACCGGGGCTTTGCTGCTAAGAGTCAAGCTTGCCATGAGTCCTGCCATGGTTCCAGCCGGCCTCTGCCGGCCTGTGGGCGGAGCGGGACATCGCAAAGGGGAGGCCGGGCATAATGGCGGACGACGGCAATCGTTTCTCGGATCGCGAGGCCCTGCGCTATCACGCGCTGCCGCGTCCGGGCAAGCTCGAGATCGTACCAACGAAGCCGATGGCGACGCAGCGCGATCTCTCGCTCGCCTACTCCCCCGGCGTCGCCGTTCCGGTGGAGGCGATCGCTGCCGAGCCGGACACGATCTTCGACTATACGGCGCGCGGCAATCTCGTCGCGGTGGTGACCAACGGCACCGCGATTCTCGGTCTCGGCAATCTCGGCGCCGCCGCCGCCAAGCCGGTGATGGAAGGCAAGTCGGTCCTGTTCAAACGGTTTGCCGATGTCGATGCGATCGACCTTGAGGTGGCGACCGAGGATGTCGACCGCTTCGTCGATGCGGTGCGGCTGCTCGAGCCGAGCTTCGGTGGCATCAATCTCGAGGACATCGGTGCTCCCGCCTGCTTCATCATCGAGCAGAAGCTGCGCGAGGCGATGTCGATACCGGTCTTCCACGATGATCAGCACGGGACCGCCATCATCACCGCCGCGGGATTCATCAACGCGCTCTATCTGACCGATCGCAAGGCCGAGGATGTGCGGGTGGTGGTGAACGGGGCCGGTGCCGCGGCGATCGCCTGCGTCGAGCTGATCAAGGCGCTCGGCGTGCCCCACGAGAATGTCGTCATGTGCGACAGCAAGGGCGTCATCTACGAGGGCCGCAGCGACAACATGAACCAGTGGAAGTCGGCGCATGCGATCCCCACCGAACTGCGTACGCTCGCCGAGGCGATGGAGGGCGCCGACGTCTTCATCGGCCTCTCGGTCAAGGATGCGGTCAGCCAGGAAATGGTCAAGCGGATGGCGAAGAAGCCGATCATCTTCGCCATGGCCAATCCCGATCCGGAAATCGCGCCGGAAGCGGTGGCGGCGGTGCGCAAGGACGCCATCGTCGCGACCGGGCGTTCGGACTACCCGAACCAGGTCAACAACGTCCTCGGCTTTCCCTATATCTTCCGCGGGGCGCTCGATGTACGGGCGCGGACGATCAACGAGGAAATGAAGATCGCCGCGGCCCATGCCCTGGCCGAGCTCGCCCGCTCGGACGTTCCGGACGAGGTGGCGGCCGCCTATTCCGGCCGCCGCCAGCGCTTTGGTCCGGACTATATCATCCCCTCGCCCTTCGATCCGCGGCTGATGGAATTCGTGCCACCACGTGTCGCCGAGGCGGCGATGGCGAGCGGCGTCGCACGCAAGCCGATCGAGGACATGGCGGCCTATCGCCGCGCCGTCTCGACCCGCCTCAACCCGACCGTCGGTCTGCTCGGCGCGATGTTCGACATGCTCAAGGAGCACGACATTCGCGTCGTCTTCGCCGAAGGCGAGGAGGATCGCATGCTGCGCGCCGCGATCGGCTTCAAGTCGGGGGGTTACGGTACGCCGGTCCTCGTCGGTTATGAGGAGGTGGTCGCCGACAAGCTGCGCGAACTCGGTGCCGATCCCGACGAGTTCGAGATCCGCTCGGCGCGCTCGACCAAGGCGCGCGACGCCTATGCCGACTGGCTCTACAAGCGCCTGCAGCGTCGCGGCTATCTCAAGCGGGACGTGCTGCGGCTCGTCAACCGCGACCGCAATGTCTTCTCGGCCTGCATGGTCGCCTGCGGCGATGCCGACGCCATGGTCACCGGGCTCACGCGCAACTACTATCAGGCGCTCGACAATATCCGCCTTGTCATCGACCCGCGCGCGGGCATGCAGCCTTTCGGGCTCACCATCGTGATGGCGCGCGGACGCACCGTGTTCATAGCCGATACGGTGGTCAACGAGCATCCGACGCCCGAGGCGCTCGCCGACATCGCACAGAACGCGGCGGCCGCGGTGCGCCATCTCGGACACGAGCCGCGCGTGGCGCTTCTCTCTTTTTCCAATTTCGGCCAGCCGATGCGCAAGCGCGCCCGCCATGTGCGGGAGGCGGTGCGCCTGCTCGAGGAGCGAAACGTCGATTTCGAATTCGATGGCGAGATGGCCCCCGACACCGCCCTCAACAGCGAGCTGATGAAGCACTATCCATTCTGTCGCCTGTCGGGGCCCGCAAATGTGCTCATCATGCCGGCGCTGCACTCGGCCCTCATTTCCTACAAGCTCGTCGGCGCCCTTGGCGGTGCGCGGGTGATCGGGCCCATCCTGTGGGGACTGTCGAGGCCGGTGCAGCTCGTGCGCATGGGGGCGCAGACGAGCGAGATCATCAACATGGCGGCACTCGCGGCCGTCGGCGCCATCGATCGCGGCTGACCAGCGCCATGCGGCAGAGCCTTGCCTGGCCCATATATGTACCATAAGGTACAGATTGACCGGGTGGTACATGAGGGCTTGCCATGGCACGTGCGCGGCTCGAGCGCGGGGATCTCGTCCGGCGGCTGTCTGAGGTCTTTCACCAACACGGCTATGCCGGCGCCTCGCTCGCCGACATCGGCGCCGCGACGGGCCTCGGCAAGGGCAGCCTCTATCACGCCTTCCCGGGCGGCAAGGAGGAGATGGCCGCGGCGGTGCTCGCCGATCTCGCGGACCAGTTTGCGGACCGGGTCTTCGCACCGCTCGAGGGCGGGCTGCCGCCGCTCGCCGCCATCGAGGCGATGTTCGATGCCGTGCACCGCCATTTCGTGACGGACGGGCATATCTGCCTGTTCGGCGCTCTTTCTCTCACCAGCGACCGCACGCCCTTCCGCACCCGCATCTCGGCACATTTCCGGCGCTGGCACGCGGCGATTGTCGCCTGCCTCGTGCGCGGCGGTGTCAGGCGCTCGCATGCCGACGGGCTCGCTGGCGAGACGCTGGCCCTCATCGAGGGCGGCATCGTGCTTTATCGCGCCTTCGCCACGCGCACGGCCTTCGAGGCCCTGCTCGCTCGCCAGCGGGCACGTCTCATGGCGGTGCTTGCCGCCCGCGACGCCGGGGGCTCTCAGCGCACCGGATAACGCAAGCGGCCGAGAAACCGGCCGAGCGAGGGCAGATTGCCGGTGCTGCGGCGCCAGGCGGCCTTCGCCTTCTCGAACTGCATGACATTGTCAATCCGCCGCTCGAGAAAGGCCCGAGTCGCGACCTGCCCGGGTGTCTCATCGCCGATCCAGACGAGAAGCGTGCTCGAATAGACGCCGGCGAGGATGAGACGCTTGGTATAGTAATTATGGTCGGTGGCACGGTCGCCCGCCGCCTGCCACATGAGATCGGCGGTACGCCACAGCCGCCGCGCCGACAGTCCGGCATTCTGCGGCAGGGCGAGCAGGGCCACGGCCCGCCGCCCCGCCACGCGGTGCGGCGCCAGTTCCTCAAGCCGCAGCCAGATGGCGGTGATGATCCGCTCGCGGATGCGCAACCGTTCGAGATCATGCGCCGCGAGTGCCGCCATCATGCGCCGGTCGCTGCGGTCGAGAAAGGCGATGAGCGCGTCGATCCCGCCACCGGGGAAGACCAGCGCCGCAAGACCGGGATCGCATCCAAGATCGCTCGCGGCACGCGCCAGCGCGCTCCGGTTCCAGCCGTCGAAGGGAACATGGCGCAGCACCGCCTCGAGCAGGCGTTCCTGCTCGTTTTCCTCCGCCGTCGCGGCCTCCGCTGCCATCGCCTCTCCTCCGTCACGGCTCGACGCTGACCAGCCTACGATGCGGCCCAACGCCAGACAAGGGCTGCGCATTTTGCAGCATGCGGCCTGTCATGCTATATATGATGGCGGAGTGGCATGCGCTCGCCAGCACGGATTTGTGCGGGCGGGGGTGTGGTTTTGTGTGAACAGGAAGATGCTTGCCGCGGCGCACCGGCTCTGCTATGCGGTCCGCCCGAGAGCGGGGGTGTGCTGCACCCGATCCCGCGTCGGGGCAAGCGAACCGGATTTCGCTTCGGATTTTGCCAAGGAGACAGCCGGCACATGCAGGTGACCGTACGTGACAACAATGTGGATCAGGCGCTTCGGGCGCTGAAGAAGAAGCTGCAGCGGGAAGGCGTGTATCGCGAGATGAAGCTGCGGCGTTTTTATGAGAAGCCGTCCGAGCGCCGCGCGCGCGAACAGGCCGCGGCCATCCGTCGTGCCCGCAAGCTCGAGCGCAAGCGCCTCGAACGCGACGGCATCCGCTGATCGCAGGCAGTCGCGGCTGACCCTGAAAGCCGTCCGGCCCCGGGCCGCGGCGGCTTTTGTCATATCCGCCCGCCGCCCGCCGCCTGCCGCTGCCATCCAACATCCGGCTCGGGGCCTTGCCAGCCGCCGCCGCGGCCGGCACCATGCGCACCATCGCGATTGCGGCATGGCGGGACGGGAGATGCCAGTGAAAAGACGGGACGTCCTTCTCGGGACCGCCGCGGCCGGCGGACTGCTGCTCTCCCCTTCGCTATCGGCGCGCACCGCCGACAGCGAATTTGCGGACCTGCCGCAGCTCGCTGCGCGTGCCGTTCCGATCAAGCCTGCGGAATACGCGGCCCGGATCGACAAGGCGCGGCGGCTCATGGCCGAAGCCGGGCTTGATGCGCTCCTGCTCGAGCCCGGTTCCTCGCTTCGTTATTTCACCGGCCTTGTCCTCTACCGATCCGAACGTTTCACCGGTGCGATCATCCCTGCGCGCGGCCCGATCGCCTATGTGACGCCGGCTTTCGAGGCACCGCGGCTTGCCGAGTCCCTGCGCATCGGCAATGACATCCGCACCTGGGAGGAGGACGCGGATCCCTTCCGCCGGGTGGCCGAGATCGTGCGCGAACGCAGCGGCGGCGGTGCAGCGATCGGGCTCGAGGGCAGCGTGCGTTATTTCGTCGCGGACGGCCTTGCGAAGGTGGCACCGCAGATGCGGATCCGCTCCGGCGAGGGCGTCGTCAGGGCTTGTCGCTCGCGAAAGTCGCCGGCGGAGATCGCTCTCATGCGGCTGGCGAGCGATATCACCATGGCCGCCTATCGCGCCGTCGTGCCGCGTCTCCGCGAGGGCATGACGCCGGTTGATTTCCGTAGCATGATGAACGCGGCAACCGAGCGGCTCGGCGGCCGGCCGGCCTTCAGCCTCGGGCTCTTCGGTGCGGCCAGCGCCTTTCCGCATGGCTCGCGTCAGCCACAGCAGCTGCGCGAGGGCGACACCGTCCTCATGGACTGCGGCTGCACGGTCGAGGGCTACAATTCGGACATCTCGCGCACCATCGTCTTCGGCACCCCTTCCGCCGAACAGCGGCGCGTCTGGGAGATCGAGAAGGAGGCCCAGGCTGCCGCCTTTGCTGCCGCCAGGCTGGGCGTGCCCTGTGCCGCCGTTGATGCGGCCGCGCGCGCGGTGATAGAGGCGCATGGCTTCGGCCCCGGCTTCCGGCTGCCCGGCCTGCCCCACCGTACCGGCCACGGGATCGGCCTCGACGGCCATGAATGGCCGAATTTCGTGCCCGGCGCGACGACCCCGATCGCGCCCGGCATGTGCTTTTCCGACGAGCCTGGAATCTATATCTACGGCAAGTTCGGCGTTCGGCTCGAGGACTGCCTGTGGATGGCCGAGGACGGCCCGCGCTGGTTCTCGAAGCCCGCGCCATCGCTCGACGACCCGCTTGGAGCCGCCTGAGGGACCCTGCCCCCCCCCGCGTGCAAAAAATCATCATGGCGGTGGCACCGCGCGCGCGCTATGAAGGCCGCAATCGGGACCTCGCGTTCCGGCCGCAATGAGACAATGAGGGTCCGCCATGAGCCAGAAAAAGGACTATCGCAGCCGCGCCATCGGCAACCATGTCCTCAAGCCGGAAACCCAGATGATGGGCTACGGCTATGATCCATCGCTATCGGAAGGCGCGCTCAAGGCGCCGATCTTCCTAACCTCCACCTTCGTCTTTGACAGTGCCGAGCACGGCAAGGACTTCTTTGACCTCGTCTCGGCGCGCCGCGAGCCGAAGAAGGGCGAGACGGCGGGCCTCATCTATTCCCGGTTCAACAATCCCGACATGGAGATGCTCGAGGATCGCATGGCGCTGTGGGAGGATGCGGAGACAGCCATCGTCTTCGCCTCGGGCATGGCGGCGATCTACAGCTGCATCATGGCGCACATGAAGCCGGGCGAGGTGCTCATCTATTCGCAGCCGATCTATGGCGGGACCGAGACCCTGATCCTCAATCTGCTGCCGAAGTGGGGCATCCGCACTGTCGGTTTTCCGGCCAATGACACGCATCACGCCATCGACCGCGCCTTCGAGAAGGCGGGCAAGCTCGGCCCCGTCGGCCTCGTGCTGGTGGAGACCCCCGCCAATCCCACCAACGGCCTTGTCGATCTCGCCTATGTCGCGGAGAAGCGCCGCACGGTGCGCAACAGCGAGGGCGATGCGCCACCGTTCGCAGTCGACAACACCTTCCTCGGCCCTGTCTACCAGAAACCGCTCGCACATGGCGCGGACATCGTTCTCTATTCGATGACCAAATATATCGGCGGCCATTCCGATCTCGTCGCTGGCGCCGCCACCGGCTCGCAGGCCTATCTCAAGCCGATGCGCATGTTCCGCGGCGCGGTCGGCAACCAGATCGACCCGCACAGCTGCTGGATGGTGCTCAGAAGCCTCGAGACGCTGAAGATCCGTTTCGAGCGGGCGATGGAGAATGCCCGCCGTGTCGCCGAGTATCTGAGAACACACCCCAGGGTCGAGACCGTGCATTATCTCGGTTTCCTCGAGCCGGGCAGCCCGGATCACGAGATCTTCTCGCGCCAGTGCCTGTCGGCGGGTTCGACCTTCTCCTTCGAGGTCAAGGGAGGGGAGGCCGGTGCCTTCCGCTTTCTCAATGCGCTGCGCGTGCTCAAGCTCGCGGTCAGCCTCGGCGGTACCGAGACGCTGATCAGCCACCCGGCGAGCACGACCCACTCCGGTGTGCCCAAGGAGCTGCGCGCCATTGCCGGCGTCACCGACTCCCTGTGCCGGATCTCCGTCGGCATCGAGGACGCGGACGACCTGATCGCCGACCTCGAACAGGCGCTCGACAAGGCCTGATCGCGGGACCGCTGCGCCTATTCCACACCGCGCAGGAAACGCAGCAGCTGCCTGAGCCGCGGCGGCCTGCCGGAAAAGAGGATGGCGACGCGGAAAATCCGCGCCGCCGCCCAGAGCAGGGCGAGGATGGTGAGAAGCTGCACCGCGACCGAGCCGAGAATCTCGATCGCGGGCGGCGAGGCATCGGCGCGGGCCATCATCATGAAGGGGCCGAAGAAGGGCAGGAAGGACAGGACCCGCGCGCTGGTGCCGTTCGGATCGTCGGCGAAGGCGATGACCACAACCGGCATCATGGCCATGAAGAGGACCACCGGCAGCGACAGGTTCTGCACGTCGCGATTCGATTCGGCAAAGGCGCCGAGGGCGAGAAAGATTCCCGCGAACAGGAAATAGCCGAGCACGAAATAGAGAAACAGCAAGGGTACGATCACAGAGCCCTTGAGTATCCCGAGCACGATGCCGGCGAATTCGACCACCGCGCTGTCGCCCGCGACCGAGAAAATGCCGAAAAAGGCGAGAACGGAAAAGCCGAACATGGCCACCGCCACCAGCGATGAGCCGAGCAGCTTGCCGATCATCAGCGTGCGCGGCGTGATCGAGGAAATGAGGACCTCGACAATGCGGTTCGACCGCTCCTCCATGGTGTTCGACATCAGCATGAACATGTTGATGTAGAGGAAATAGACGAGCATCACCGACAGCGCCTTGGGCAGGATGCGGCGGATCGTGTCGGCGAGCGTCAGCGCCCGGCCGCCGGGTGCCGAGATATCGAGTGCGACGACCGGTGCCCGGACCCGGTCGGCGGCGAGAATGTCGCGCGTGCCCGCCGTGGCGAGCAGCGCGTCGCGGCGGAAGAGATCGTCAAGCGTGTCCCGGAGCGTGCGCGCCATGTCCCGTGGCAGGGCCCCGTCGCTCCAGATCTGCACGCTGCGGCGCAGCTCGCCGCGCCCGAGTGCCGCCAGAGAGCTGGCGGTAACGCCGCCCGCGTCGGGCGGGATGAGGATCACCGCGGCAAGCCGCGGCGTCTTTGCCGTCGCGTCTCCCCCGTCACCAAGCCAGGGGCCGAGCGCCGACGCCGGATCGGCGAGCAGCGCCGTCGCCGGTGGCGGATCGGCGAGCGTGACAATCCGGAGCTTCTGCGGCGGCAATTGCGGATCCGGGGCATCGGCGCGCAGATAGGGACGCGCCAGCTCGAGCGCCCAGGAGGCGCCGCCTGCGGCAAGGAATCGATCGGCCTCGGCATCGCTGATGGCATCGGCCGGCCGTGCCAGGATCGCCGGCACCCGCTCGATATCGAGGCCCTGCGCGGTCCGGAAGTCCGGTCGCGCATAGGCCCGCATATAAAGGTGCAGCGCCGCCAGCACCTCGCGTGCGTGCCGGCGGTTCACCGCCGCTGCAAGGCGCTCCGCATAGCCGCCCGCGAGATCGACGACACCAACCGTGCGCGTCGCCGCGGTCCGGTGCTCGATCCAGGTTGGAATGGCGAGGCCGACACCGAGCATCAGGGGAATAAGGAGCAGCGAGACGAGAAAGCTCTTCGACCTTACCGTCTCGACGAACTCGTGGCCGGCGACAAGCAGGACACCGCGCATCAAGATCCCTCCCCGCCGTCCGCATCGTCGGCGCGCACCAGACGTACGAAGACGTCATGCAGGCTCGGCTCGAGCATGGTGAAATGGCGGATCGGAATCCGGTGCGCGACACAGGCGGCGATGAATTGCTCCACCGACAGGCTGCGGTCGGCGCGGAACTCCCACTCGCAGATGTCGCCGTCCTGCGAACGCCGGAAGACGCGCTTGATCGCGGGCAGGCCGGCAAGCGGCGCGACATCGCCTTCGGTGCGCAGCCGCAGCCGGATGTCGAGACGCGCCTTGGCGTCGTCGACGCTGCCTTCGAAGATGTTGCGGCCGCGGGCGATGAGCAGGATCCGGTCGCACAGCCGTTCGGCGTGCTGCATGACATGGGTCGAGAAGATCACCGTCTTGCCGGCCGCCCTGAGGTCGCGCAGCACCTGTTCGAGCACCTGCTGATTGACCGGGTCGAGGCCAGAAAAGGGCTCGTCGAGGATGAGAAGGTCGGGATCGTGCGCCAGTGTCGAGAGCACCTGCACCTTCTGCGCCATGCCCTTGGAAAGCTGCCGGATGCGCTGTTGGCCGGCGGCGCCGAGGCCATAGCGCCCGCGCGCCGAGGCCCTTGAGGCGCGCCAGATAGGAGATCACGCCCTCCGCGGTCATGTTGCGATAAAGCCCGCGCTCTTCCGGAAGATAGCCGATGCGGTGGGCGACGCTCAGCGCCGATCGTGCGCCAAGCACATCGACGCTGCCCCGGTCGGGGCTCATGATGTCGAGAAGGATGCGGATCGACGTCGTCTTGCCGGCGCCATTGGGGCCGAGAAAGCCGAAGACCTCACCCCGCGCGACGGCGAGCGAGAGGCCGTTCACCGCGACCTGATCGCCGAACCGCTTGTGGATGTCGGCGATGCGGACGACGGCTTCCATGAAGATCGCGTTCCCTGTCCCGATGCTGGTCACGTCACGGATCACAGGCTATATCGCTGGTGTGGCGGAAGACAACACGGATGTCGCGGACGTGTCCGAGCGGGTGCTCTATCACAGTTGGCTGGATGGGGGCTCGCGCCTCGTCCGTATCGTGCTCGGTGAAAAGCGGCTCGAGGCAAGGCTCGTGCTCGAGAAGCCCTGGGAGCGCCGTCGCGAATTCCTGCGTCTCAATCCCGCGGGGACGGTGCCGGTGCTGATCGAGGACCGGCGGGCGCTCGCCGATGCAATCGCGATTGCCGAATATCTCGACGAGAGTCAGGCGCAACCGCCGCTTCTCGGGTCCGATCCGGCGGCGCGCGCGGAAGTGCGGCGGCTTGTCGGATGGTTCATGAACAAGTGCGATCGCGAGGTGACACAATTACTCGTCGGCGAGAAGCTCTTTCGCCGTTTCCTGCGCATGGGCGAGACCGACAGCGCCGCGATCCGTGCAGCGCACCACAATCTCAAGGTTCATCTCGACTATATCGGCTTTCTCTGCGAGCGCCGCCATTATCTGGCGGGCGGGCAGTTCAGCCTTGCCGACGCCGCGGCCGCGGCCCATATCTCGATCATCGACTATTTCGGCGACATCGCCTGGGAAAATCATCCCATGGCCAAGGACTGGTACATGCGCGTCAAGTCGCGGCGCGCCGTACGCCAGCTCCTCGCCGATCGCATCGCCGGGCTGGCGCCGCCCCGGCACTACGAAAAGCTCGACTTTTGACGGACAAGGGAACGAGGGAAGAGCGCATCCGGCACGCGGCGCGCGCGTGCGGCTTCGATGCCGTGGGACTCTGCGGCCCCGACGGGCTGGGAGCGGCGGCCCGCCGCCTCGATCGCTTCCTCGCCCTCGGGCGCCATGGCGACATGGCCTGGCTCGCGACGAGAGCGGAACGCCGTCGCGATCCACGCACATTGTGGCCCGCGGTACGCTCGATCATCATGCTGGGGATGAACTACGGCCCCGAAGGCGATCCCCTAGCGTCGCTGTCGCTGCCGGATGCCGGCTCCATCTCGGTCTATGCGCGAAATCGCGACTATCATGACCTGGTCAAGAAGCGGCTGAAAGCCCTCGGGCGCTGGATCGCCCACGAATTCGACGCCGAGATCAAGGTGTTCGTCGATACCGCGCCGGTGTTGGAAAAGCCGCTTGCAGCGGCTGCCGGGCTCGGCTGGCAGGGCAAGCACACCAATCTGGTCAGCCGCGACTTCGGGTCCTGGCTCTTTCTCGGCGCCATCTTCACGACGCTCGAGCTCATCCCCGACGCCGCCCACCGCGATCATTGCGGGAGCTGTCGCCGCTGCCTCGACATCTGCCCCACCGACGCTTTTCCGGCGCCCTATGAGCTCGATGCCCGGCGCTGCATCTCCTATCTCACGATCGAGCACAAGGGGCATATCCCGCGCACCCTGCGGCCGGCGATCGGCAACCGCATCTATGGCTGCGACGACTGCCTTGCCGTCTGCCCCTGGAACCGGTTCGCGCAAAGGGCCCGCGAAGCGGCCTTCCACGCCCGCCAGGAGCTCGTCGCGCCGCCCCTCGCGCGTCTCGTGGCCCTCGACGATGCGGCCTTCCGGGCGCTGTTCACGAAGTCGCCCATCAAGCGCACCGGGCGCGACCGCTTCGTGCGCAATGTCCTCGTCGCGATCGGGAATTCCGCCCGGCCGGAGCTCCTGCCCGCGGTCCGCGCGCGGCTGTCGGATGCCTCGTCGCTGGTGCGCGCGATGGCCGTCTGGGCGCTCCACCGGCTTGCCCCGGCGCAGGCCCGCAAGGAGCGGTCACGCCACCTTGCGGGGGAGCGCGACGCCGCGGTGCGCGCCGAATGGATGGCGCCTGACGCGGACGCGGACAGCGGCTCAGAAGCGGCGCAGAAGACGCCGTAGATAGTCGCGCTCCTCGGGCGGAATCGCGGGATCGGAAATGCGGCGGCGCAATTCCTCAAGGATGCGCCGGGCGGCCCGCATGCCCGCCTTGTCGGGCAAGAGCCAGTCGCGGGTGGACAGCCCGGGATAGGGACGGCCGAGCGGGTCAAGGCCGCCGGCACCGGGCATCGAGGCCATGGCGCGCCTGGCCGCCTGTCCGAGCGCCTTGGCCGCCTCCGCGAGTGCCTGCACCGCCTTCGACTGGGCATGGATGGCCTGCGGCGCCCCATCTGCATCAAGCGCCCGGGCCGCCTCGCGCATCGCCGTGGCCGCCCGCGAGAGGGCCTCAGGGCTCTCGACGCCGCTGCCCTCGAGCTGGCGCCGCACCCCGTCGAGCGTCGCCTCGAGCTGCCGCTGCTCCGAAGCCAGCGGCCCATAGCCGCGCTGTGGCCTCTTCTGTCCGGCAAGCAGGCGGTTGAGCAGCGCCTGGCGGCTGGTGTCGTTGAGGGCGTCCTGCTGGGACTCGCCGAGCTTTTCCAGTGCCCGCTGGGCACGCCCGGCGGCCATTGCACGCTTGTAGTCCTCCGGCGACAGGGTATCCGTCGTCGCATTCTCCATGATTTCGCGCAGCGCCGCGAGCATGCGTCGTGCGGCATCGGTCTCCCCCGCCGCCGCCAGGCGCTGGATCTGGCGCACCATGTCCTGCAGCATGTCGGCGCCGATCACCGTCGCCTCGGCGGCCCGATTCTCCGCCATGCGCGGCGCCATCCCGCCCTGCTGGCGCGCGAGCTGGGAAAGGAATTCCTGCATCGACCGCGCCAGTCGATCGGCGGCCGCGGCCAGATCCTCGGGGGCGCCCGAAAGCGCCTCCTCCAACGCCTCGAGCGACTCGCTGAGCGAGCGTGCCGCGAGCGAGACCTGCCCGTCCTCGAGGCGGAGCGCAGTATCCCACAGCAGCGCGGCGACCTCGTTGGCGGCGGCGGCCGCCTCGCCACTCTCCATAAGCCGCCAGAAGCTGCTGCGCAGGGCGGCGAAAACGGTGAGGTCCCCGTCATAGGACCCGATATCGCGCGAGATCGCATCGACCCTCTCGGCCGCCTGCTCGCGCGCCTCGGGCGCCCGGACAAGGGTCTTGCGGACCGCGACCAGCGCTCTTGCGACGGGGTGCGTGAAGCGGCGCTCGGGCAGGCGGATGACCATCGCCGCGCTCGCCGCCTCCTGACCGGCGGCATCGCGCGCCTTGAGCACCGCCGTCACCGCGCTGCCGGCATAGACATGTGCGGTCAGGTCCTTATAGGCGGTGAGCGCCAGCGGCTCGTCGCGCATGGTGCCGCCGCGCAGCGCGACCACCAGCGGCGGCCCCTCGATCTCGCGGGGTGTCAGCTCGAGTCGCGCCTCGGTCACCCCGTAATCGTCGAGCAGCGTATAGTCGATGCGCAGGGAATGGCGCGGTGTCTCGCCGGGCGGCCGGGTGAATCCGATGACCGGCGGCCGGTCGGCAAGGATGGCGATCGGCCAGTGGGCAGCGACACGGCGCCCGAGGCGAAACTCGAGCCGTCCGCTCGCCTCGAGCGGTGCCTCGAGGCGGTAGTCGGCCTCGCCCGCCCTGGTGAAATCCTGACGGCGATCGCCGAGGACCATGCGCGGCGCGGCGGCGGCGCCCTGCACGCGCGCGATCAGGGTCGAGCCCGCCGGCACGTCGAGCGGAATGCCGGCGCGGGTGTCGTCCGCCGTCGACTCTCCGGCAACGGACAGCACGATGGGGCTGCGCCCGGTATAGTCCGGTGGCGTGATCCAGGCATCGATCAGCGGCGCGCCGCCGCGTTCGGCGAGCGAGGGAAGGAACCCCGCGGCAAGCCGCCGGGCGCTGTCCGAACCGGCATGAAGAAAGCCGACGAGCAGCGCGAATGCGGCGAGCGCCCTCAAGGCGCGGGGATCCTCGGCGCTGAGCGACAGGCGCGGCGGGTGCGGCCTGAGGGCAAGGGCCCGCGCCGCGACGACACGTCGATAGCGCCGCCACAGGGCGGCCCCGCCGCCGCTCATGGCAATATCGTCGAACAGCGCATCGAGCGGGCGATGGGACGCCGCATTGTCGGCCTCGAGCCGCCGCCGCGCCTCCCGTTCGTCCGGCCAGCGCGTCCGCTTCGCGCCACGCCAAAGGAGAAGGATGACGCCACCGCCCAGCAGCCCGAACAAAAGGCCGTGGACCGTGACCGGCAAGGCGGCGAGAAGCCCAAAAAGGGCGGCACTCGCATAGAAGGCGACAAGAACCGCGGCCGGCCAGACCAGGCGCCACAGCCTTTCGAGCACCAGGCAGGCGCGCACCACCGCGAGGCGGTGCCGCACTTCGGCACGAAGGCGGATTTCGTCCGCGGTCTGTGCGCGTCCTTTCATGACCTCCTCTATCCCTGGATGTCGGCGGCCATCGGCGCCGCGTCAAGCCAGGGAGCGCTGGGTTCGAAGGCCAGCATATCATCGATTCCGAGACGCCGGCGCACGATCGCGAACGCGTCGCCGCGCACCAGAATCTCGGGCACCAGATCGCG
>JBHHTO010000004.1:0-30982 GCA_046753425.1 Rhodothalassiaceae bacterium
GCGCGCCGCCTCCTCGATATTGAGCAGGCAGGCATAATTCTCGCGCCCCTTGCGCACCACCGCATTGCGCGCGCGGGCGGCAGGCTCGGGATAGAGGCGCGCGATCTCGGCATCGAGCTGGTGCTGCAGGTTGCGGGTATAGGTCGAGAGCCAGACGCGGCCGTCATTCTGTTCGGCCCACAGGCTTGCGGGCGCGATATAGCCGAGCGTCTTGCCGATTCCGGTGCCGGCCTCGAGAAGCACCAGGTTGGGAGCCCCCTGGCGCATGCGCGGACGGAAGGCAAGGGTTGCGGCGCGGGCATAGGCACGCTGCTGCGGGCGCGGTTCGGCCGAACTGCCGAGAATGGCTGCAAGCCGCTTCTCGGCGGCCTCCTCGCTGACCGGCAGGTCGGCCGGTGGCGCCGGCGGTGGCCCTTCTTCCCATTCCGGCAGATCGTTCCACACCGCAAGCGTGCCGGCGTCCGCGGCGCCGAGAGCGGCGCAGACCGGCGCGCCCCAGGGCCAGCCGGCGCGCGCCATGGCCGCCGCGATGGCCGCCGCGCGCGCCCGTTCCGCGGCCGGACACCGCGCGAGCTCGGCGAGAAGCTGGCGCGCCGCCGTGCGCAGGAGCGCGGGGATGCGCGCCGCCTCGCCGCCGCCATCCTCGAGATCGAGCGCCTGCAGCAGTCCGGCCGCGGTCGGTACCGTGAACTGCGCCGGCCGCACGAAGGCATAGAGCTCGAGAAGGTCGAAGGCGATGGCACGGGCGAGGCCGAGGCGGCGCAGCACGAGGGGCAGATTGCACAACAGATGCGGCGTCGCACCGAGCCGCTCTGCCGCTGCCGCGGGCGCCAGCGCTTCCGGCTCTCCTTCGCCGGCGAGACAGAGCGCACGGCGCATGCCGACATGGAGCACCGGCAGCATGTCGATCGCCGGCGCGCCATCATCGCCGCGCAGATCCTCGTGCATCGTCATGGCGACAGACTAGCGCGAAGGACGGCGCTTGAACATAAGAGGAACAGAAGGCCGGGCTTCAGTCCGTGCCGGGCTCCATCTGGCTTTGCAGATAATTCTCGAGCCCGACCGCCTCGATGAGTTCGAGCTGGGTCTCGAGCCAGTCGATATGCTCCTCCTCGGAGTCGAGAATTTCGCGCAGGAGATGCCGCGAGACATAGTCCTCGACCTTTTCGGCATGCGCGATGGCAGCGACGAGATCGCGCCGGGCGTCGAATTCGAGCTCGAGGTCGCCCTTGAGCATCTCGGGGACGGTCTCGCCGATGCGCAGGCGGTTGAGCTGCTGCAGATTGGGCAGGCCCTCGAGGAAGAGGATGCGTTCGATGAGCCGGTCCGCATGCTTCATCTCGTCGATCGATTCGGCGTGTTCGACCGCCGCCAGCCGGCCATAGCCACGGTCCTTGAGCATGCGGCTGTGAAGAAAATACTGGTTGATCGCGGTGAGCTCGTTGCGCAGCACAGTGTTGAGATGCTCGATGACCCGCTTGTCACCCTTCATCGGCCGCCTCCCTGGCAAGAATCCTTCACGAACAGGCTGCCCGCGCCCCGTGCGGACCCCCCGCACCGCACTATGTAGTGGAGCGCTGGCAGGATGCAAGATTTTCCTGCCAAATCAATTTGTTGCGACTAAGACTTAGAGGCGTGATCAGGCGCGGGCGGTGAGCGTGCCGGAGTTGAAGACGACGTCGTCGTCCCCGGCGATCACGCGCCGCGCATGCGGCAGGCAGAGGCCGCAGCGGGCCTCGCAGCCAAGATGGCGGTAGACGGCCTTAGCGGAGCGCCGTTCGCCGCTCTCGCGCGCCGCCTCCCGCACGCGGGCCTCGGTCAGTCCATTGCAGATGCACACATACATGGGGCGGTCTTCTCCTTCACCGCCCCTTTTCTGATGCGATTGCGAATGATTGTCAAGAGTAAATGGAGATGGAATGAGAGTGAGACCGCCCCTCCTCGCGGCGGCTGGGGCGCGAAAGCCGAGGGCAGGACGACCGGGCAAGGCGGCCGGCTCTAGACCGTTGGCGCTTGCCCGATCCCCGCTCGAATGGCGACGGGCGGCGTGTTTCGGAGGCGGTTCCGGGCCCGCTTCCCTCAGCGGCGCCGGCTCCGCCGCCGTGCGGCGGCAATGGCAAGAGCGCTGA
This sequence comes from Rhodothalassiaceae bacterium, assembly GCA_046753425.1. Classification (GTDB taxonomy): domain Bacteria; phylum Pseudomonadota; class Alphaproteobacteria; order Sphingomonadales; family Rhodothalassiaceae; genus J134. The sequence continues at coordinate 2,130 of JBHHTO010000004.1, forward strand.
CGGCAAAAAGCGCGAGCGCCGGCGGCGCTGGCACGGGATCGGGCGCTGCCACCGCTCCGGCGCGGATGCCGCGGCCGATCACGCTCTCATAGCCAAAGCGATGGACAAACAGGGTGCCGTCCGCTTCCGGCGTCAGGTCGATCCAGCCATAGCGCCAGTCGCCACCGGCCGCGAGCCGGAAGCCGAGGAATCCCCGGATGGTGCTGAAATCGTCCTTGGCGCGCCAGCGTCCCTCGACCGAGTCGAAGGGAACCAGCCCGAATTGCAGCATCTGACCTGGGGTGCATTCAAAAACCTGGCCGAATCGCCTATGAAAGATATGATTTTCATGTCCGAAGGCGAGCGTCCCGTCGATCAGCGTGTCCGGGGCGAGCGGCCCGCCGAGGCTGACCTCATTGTTCCCGACGCCTCTGGCATATCTGTCCGCGTCCTTAAGAAGGGGGTCGAATACGTCCTCGACGGTCGTATCGAACGTCAGATCGAAGCCGTTAAAAGTAAAAAGGTTGTTGTTCCCGTCGATGTCGAGTGAAGCCGATATGCCCGACCCGGTCATAGACCGGTTGACATCGACGACGATGGGGGCGGCGCCGGCGGCGGTGGCCATGGCGAATCAGGATCTGCGCGGACAGCGCAAAAAGAAACGACAAGCGCAGCATTCTCACCTCTCTTGCATTCGGACACGGATTTGAGCTGTTCCAAGCAAGCACGGTGCCAGATCGCGTCAAGCGGTACGTGAGGCGCATCAACGCGGGAAAGCAGAGACGAGGCGGCGCAAACATCCCGCGCGGGTAGCATCCTGTCATGCCCTTGCGCACCCCGGCCGCCGGAACCGGGCGGATCATTATCGTCAGACGTTATAGGCCGGAACTGGCAATTGCGGCATCCGGAATGGCCGCCGCCTGTCCGTGCGCGGCACGGGGCCATGGCGAACCGCGGCGAAGCGGCGGGTTTCCGGGCGCCGGTCGGTGGACGGCCCGGCGGTTCCGGACTGTCAGGTTTTCCGACAGGGTCCGCCTGGGGACCGCGGTCTCCTCTCCCGCGCGGCCAGACCTATTCGGCGTCCGCCGGGGTGCGTGCTGCGCGCTCCTGCGGCACGCTCTCGACGAAGCAGCCGTGTTTGAGGAGTTCCTCGAGCCGGCAGCTCCATACGAGCTTGCCCTCGTGCACGGTCATGTCGGGGCAGCCGTCGCACATGTCCTGGCGCCCGTCGGGCTCGAAATTCACCGGCTGGATGATCATCAGGCTCTGCATGTGGGCGGGCCTGAGGAGCCGCGACGGGCGGGCGAGCGTGGCGCGCAGCAGTCGGCCGTAGAGCCGGCGCATGTCGCGGTCGACGAGGCCCGAAAGGAAGGCTGCGATCTTGCCGCGCCGCAGCGCGCGCGGGCCGGCATAGGAAAGATAGCGGCCGCGCAGGAGGTGCGACCCCGCCTGCACGAGCTCGAGAAAGCGCGGCGAGACATAGCCCACGGTCTCGCCGCCGAGCACGATGCGGTTGGCGAGCAGCCATTTGAAGGAGGCGGGATTGACGGTGCCGTTGAGATAGGCGGCGGGGCGATAGGCGGGCTCGACCGAGCGAATCGTCTCGACGATCTCGGAAGCAAAGACGCTGCGCTTGCCGCCCCAAGTGGTCTCCTTGTAGGTGCCGCCGAAATTGAGCTTGCGGCCATGGGCGTAGAAGTCGAAAGCGCCCGCGAGGCCCGGCGAGCGGAAGAGGATGAAAACCATGGTGTGGACGATGTCGGCATGTGTGCGCGCCCAGTCGACGAGCGCCGGCACCTCGCCAAGCGTCTTCTCCGAGATGGTGGCGTTGAACGCGCAGGCGAGCCCGCCGACGCGGGCCAGCATCTCGGCATAGTGAAGCCGCACCCGGTTGAGTTCCGTCTCGCTCAGGCCCTTGGCGTGCGGGCGATTCTGGCTGGTGTCGATATGGAAGGTGAAGCCGAAGGCGCCGGCGCGCTTCAGGTCCCTGAGGAGAGGCTCGGTGAGCGCGACGCCATTGGTATTGATGATCGGCTTCCAGCCCATCTCCTTCACCATGCGCACAAGCTCGACGATGTGCGGATAGACGAGCGGGTCGCCGCCGGCGATGCTCATGCAGTCGCTCCTGCGCAGGCGCCTGAAGACCATGAGCTCGTCGCGTACCTCCTCGAGGCTCTTGTGCACCGGATGCTCGAGGTCGCGATAGCAGCCCTCGCAGCGGAGATTGCACTTGGTGCTCGGCTCGAGCCAGGAAATGCCGTTGTCGGCGTAGTTCCAGGGCAGGCGATAGAGGCTCAGGTGATCGAGCGTCGGCTGTGGCTCTTCCATGACGGGCGGGATGTCCATGTCCGGTCTCCTTGCAGTATCGGTGCCGGGCGCCTTGCCGGCGAAGTCCATGAGCGCGCCGCGGCTGTCGCGGCGCGGCGTGAAGCCGAAGCGCCGGCTGAACCGGCTGCCGTCGACAATGATCGGATGGCGCACGAAGCCGAGCGTGCGCCGGCCCACCGGCGACAGCCCGAGGCGTTTCGCCGCCTCGGCAAGGCCGGCGAGAAGCGGGAAGGGCAGGCTGAGGAGCGGCTTTTTGAGACACCGCGCGATCTCGGGATAGTCGAGCATGCCCGCCGGCGCGACATTGTAGATACCGGTCGCGGTGCCGGTGGCGGCGAGGCGGAAGGCCTCGACCGCGTCCGTCTCGCTCAGGAACTGCACCGGCAGCGGCGGCCCGGAGAAGGTGACGAGAAGCGGCTGCCGGAGCGCGCTGCCGGTGGGGTTGGCGATATGCGGCCCCAGGATGGCGCAGGGACGCAGGATCACGGTCTCGATCCCGCGATGATCGGCGGCGAGCCGGGCGAGGAGGCGTTCCTGCACCGCCTTTTGCCAGGAATAGGGAAAATCCGCATTGGGGCGCAGCGGCGCATCCTCGTTCATCGGCACCGGATTGTCGGCATGGCTGCCATAGGCCGCGGCGCTCGAGGCAAGCACGATGCGGCGCACCCCGGCTCCGGCGGCAGCCGTGAAGAGATTTTGCGTGCCCACGATATTGACCGCACGCGCCCGCTCGGGGTCCCCCTCGGGGTCGGTCAGGAAGGCGAGATGGACGAGCACCGCGACATTCTCCGCCGCAAGAATTTCCGTGATCGCGGGATCCCGGATATCGCAATAATGCCAGGTGACGCCCGGGAGCTCGGGCGGTGCGGCGATGTCGATGCCGATCACGCGATGTCCGGGCGCGGCGGCGAGCCGGGCCGCGAGAAGCCGGCCGAGATAGCCGGCGGCACCGGTGACCGCGAAGGTGGTCATACCGCCGATCCCTCCTTCATCGCGCGATACCAGGCGACGGTGCCGGCGATACCGGCGCGCGTTGCCACCCGCGGCTGCCAGTCGAGCCGCTGCTTCGCCTTCGCCGTTGCATAATGATGGTCGCGCATCACGGCGCGCAGCCGGTAGCGGGTGACCGGCGGCGCAGCCCGGCGGCGTGTCAGCCGGGCGATATCCTCGACAAGACCGGCGAGCGGCCAGGCGAGCGCGCGCGGCAGCGACAGCCGTGGTGGGGGACATCCGAGATCGTCGCACATCCAGCCGATATAGTCGCGCCAGGTGACATGGCCGTCATCGACCGCGTTGAAGGCCTCGCCCGCCGCCTCGGGCCGCGTGCCGGCGCGGATCACGAGATCGACGAGATTGTCGATATGGACCGGCGCCATGCGGTGCCGGCCGCCATCGACAAAGACGAAGCGGCGCGCCGCAAGCGCATCGAGAAGCGGCGCCGAGGTGGTGGTGTCGCCCGGGCCGTAGACCCCTGCCGGGCGCACGATCGCGACCTCGAGATCGTCGCCGTGGGCGGCGCGGGCGATGGTCTCCGCGGTCGCCTTGCTGGTCACATAGGGATCGGACGGGCGCGGCACGAAGGCGGTGTCCTCGGCGATCTCGCTGCCGCCGGGAAAGCCGTAGACGCTGACCGAGCTCATATGAACAAGGCGCCGCACACCGGCCGCGCGCGCCGCCGCGACCACATTCGCGGTACCCGCGACATTGCTGGCCTCGAATGCCGGCCACGGGCCCCAGTCGGCGACGAGACCGGCGCAATGATAGATCACCGTGGCGCCGGCGAAGGCGGCCTCGAGCGATGTTCGGTCGGTGATGTCGCCGGCAATGGGCAGGACGCCCGGTGGCAGCGGGCGCCGGCCGCCCCCCGGGCGCACCAGTCCGCGCACCGCCTCTCCGCCCTCGGCGAGACGCCGCGCAAGGGCGCCGCCGATGAATCCCGTGGCGCCGGTGACGACGACCGTCATGGTGCGAACTCCGGTGCTTCGCGCATCGCCCTTCCTCTAGCAGCGGATGTCGCATTCTATCGGCCGCCGGTGGCCGCGGGACCTTGATTTCGATCAGGCGGCATGCCACGCAAAGGCTCCGGAATCGGCGTGGAGGCGGCCCCGTGGCGGGATGCGACTTGAGCGAAGTCAAGACGCCGGCACTGCTTCTCGACAGGGCGCGGCTCGCGCGCAATCTGGCGATGATGCGGAACCGCGCGGCGGCGCTCGGCGTCACCCTGCGGCCGCATGTGAAGACGGCCAAGTCCTGGCCCGTCATCGAACGCGCGCTCGCCGGCGGACCCGCTGCCATCACCGTCTCGACGCTGCGCGAGGCCGCCTTCTTTCTCGATCGCGGTATCACTGACATCACCTATGCGGTGGGCATCGCCCCATCGAAGCTTGAGGCGGCAGCGGCGCTGATCGCGGAAGGTGCTGCGCTGACGCTGCTTCTCGACAGCCACGCGCAGTTGGCGATGCTCAAGGAGGCGGCCGCGCGCCTTGGCGTGGTCTTTCCCGCCCTGATCGAGATCGATGTCGACAGCCACCGCGCCGGCCTCGTGCCGGAAAGCGATGAACTGGTCGCCATTGGCCGCGCGCTTGCCGAAGACCCGGGCACGCAGCTCCGGGGCGTTCTCACCCATGCCGGCGGCGCCTATGACTGCGACGGCCCGGCGGCCATCCGCGCCATGGCAGAACGCGAGCGGGCGGGCACGGTCGCCGCCGCCGAACGCCTGCGGGCCGCCGGTCTCGCATGCCCGGTGGTGAGCGTCGGCTCGACCCCGACCGCCACATTCGCCGCACGGCTTGACGGCGTGAGCGAGCTCCGCGCCGGCGTCTACATGTTTCAGGATCTGGTGCAGGCCGGGCTCGGCGTGTGCCGGATCGACGACATCGCGCTTTCGGTGCTCGCCACCGTCATCGGCCATCAGGCGGCGCGCGGCCGGCTCATCGTCGATGCCGGCTGGACGGCGCTGTCGCAGGATCGCGGCACCGCACGCCAGGCGGTCGACCAGGGCTATGGCCTCGTCTGCGACCGTGCCGGCCGGCCGACCGCCGATCTCGTCGTCCGCGCCGTCAACCAGGAGCACGGCATCATCGCCCGCCGCGACGGCGGTCCGCTCGACCTCGATGCCTGGCCCGTCGGCTCGTTGCTGCGCATCCTGCCCAATCACGCCTGCGCTACCGCCGCGTGCCACGCGGCCTATCATGTGCTTGACGAGGCGGGCCGCGTCGCCGATCGCTGGGAGCGCTTTTCCGGCTGGTAGCGGCGGGCGCCAGGCGCACGCGAATCGCACCGGCTGCGGCGGGCAAAATCGCGCTTGCCAGCGGGCGGGCGGATGCGTATGGTCCGCAAGCGCTCGCGGCGGGCGGCGCAGAAGCCCGTGCCCGCGAGGCCCGCTCCGGGCGATCCCGTGGGGCCGTAGCTCAGTTGGGAGAGCGCAGCAATCGCACTGCTGAGGTCAGGGGTTCGATTCCCCTCGGCTCCACCAATAGCCCAAGGCCAACCCGACCGGGTTGGTCTTTTTCGTTGTGGAAGGCTTTGTATTCCCGGGGGTTCTTGCAAAAAGCCGCGGACTCTGAGAGCCGCCCTTCCATCCACTCCCGCCCCGACTTTCTCTCTGAAAGCGCCATTCCTCTCTGTTTTCGAGCGGGTGAGCATGAGGCGAAGTCCAGAAGTTCTCAACCGACAAATCTTTGCAAACAACAAGTTATACGCGGACGAATCGGAGGGTTAGATGGCGTGAATTGCTATCCGGTCTAAATAAGCAATGATTTAGCTTGCAAAAACGGATCATCAGCAGCTGTAACTCCTAATGACTTGTGACAGGAAGGTGTGGCCCGCAATAACCAATTACAATCCGCGTTTTTTGGGCATCCCAATGAAAGTGAACACGAATTGTTTTTGTCTCATCATCCTCTACGCCAATCTTTAGATGGCGGAGCATCTCGACTGGCTTCCCTTCATACTCAAATGTCCTTGCGCGCCGCATAGCCTTGTTATTAATTACGGTTTCGGACTCCTTCGCTGCAAATTCATTCTTCCCAAAGCACTTTTTGGCTTTGCTATCGCCACCATCTATTAAAGCACTCCGGTAATCGGTTACCAGACGGATCAGATTGCTTAACAGTTGCCTTCCATGTATGAAACGGTTCATGTTCTTGGCGCTTTTCTTAGCGCTATCTAAAATAATGCATTTATCACCATGGATACTTTGCAAGACCTCAAGACACTCTAAGGGGGTGGGCTGACCATCACGGCATGCAATATTAATAAGCCGTTCTATGTCGGCAGAACTACCCCTTCCCGCTCCAGCAGCCTCTAGCTGATTCTTCAATGATTGTATAACGTACTCTTTTCTATTAACTTCTGACCTCGCATCATCAATTTCAGCTCTGACTTCGGCAATCTCGGCTTCTAAGCGATCATTTTCGCGTTCCAGCTCTTCTATCCACTGCGCTTGCTCATGCTCTAATTGTGTGGCGTTCTCCAGTTCCTGTCGAAGTTGCTCCACATCCATCCCGGCGCCCTTCGTGCGAACAGCCTGCAGGCGCCGCCTCATTGACAGATGATAAACTCCCTCTGGACGAATTCTTTTCCGAAGTCTGCGTATGTTCGTGTTGTTGGTCACCCAAGCAAGGATCTGAGCAATTCTAGCGTGCTGAGCATCTCCCCATGCTTCAATCTCCGCGGACAGAAAAAAACGTCCTCGAATAAATCCGCTTTGAGTTGGGATATGTAAGATATTCACTGCGCCATTCCATGCCGACCATGGTTGCCCTAAGATCTTTTCCATCTCATAGCTGTTATAATTAGTAGCAACTTGTACTACTTGTGCTAGCCCAAATATCTTCTCTTGTAGGTTATCCACATTGATCAAATACTTGCCGTCGGTTGTGGGACTAACGAGCACAATAGGGTAGTCTCTAGAAGGGTGTTCAATGTCTGCGAGTAATCCGCGGTATGAATCTTTGTCTTTTCCAACTGACCTGATAATTGTTCCTGGTACCGGAGCAGCAAAACCTGCGTCCTTTGCCTTCTGAATATTTTGGACTATGTAACGGATAACCCGGGGTTGAGAAGCAGCCACTGCATCGGCAATCAGCGTGCTTTGTTCATCAGTCCTAACAACGCAGGATAGCTCAAGCAAATCTGGCCTTATTTTTTTTAGTCCAAGCTCGGTTATCCACTGCCTTCCTCGTACGCTCTCATCGGAATGCTTTAAGACCCAAGCATTTAGCTCAGGCATTTCTTCTATAGCCGAATAAACCTTGAGCCACGATGGAGAATTTCCGCGTTTACCCTTGAATTCACCATCTTGCTTAAGTTGCTCTGGACGGAGGCCATAACCGATTTGCTCTTTCAGCCAGCCACCAATGGCTCGGAAGACTGCATCGGCAGCACCATGGCCTTGTAGCGCCAAATAGTTTGCGTACACCAGCATGATTCAATCTCGCGCTATCGAAGTGATTATCTAATGACAATAGAGACCAACCCGGTACAATGAATGGGAATGCTTAATTGAGTAAATATTACCTTCCCGCATCTCTTGCTGCGTTTTCAATCCATTCTCCGATATTTTTATACCCCTTATGCTTATTCCATAAATAAAATGGGTAGCCTTTCGGAATTTTGCCACAACGCTCCGTTGTGTTGCCTTGAAGGTCTTTTATCTTGCTAATATCAATACCTAGCAATCCATTGCCAATTGCTTTGCTTCTTTCTATTTCATATCTTACCCACTTACTACTACATGTGTTTTTCCCCACCAAAACAACTGTGACCGATGTGCCGTTTAACTGATTGTCTATCCATCTTTTTATCGCTGCATCTCCCTGCTTCTTAATTTTTTCGAATTCTGCAGCATCTACAAAACCTGCCGCCTCCTTACCTTTGGTTACCCAGTTATTCCTCACAACCATAGCCCTAGAAACATCCCCGTATTCAAAGCTAAAAAACACTCTTCTGGCCATTTCACCCTCCCCGTATCGTTAAAAACATCACAATGACAATCGATGTCAATATTACCCCATGAAACATGACTAACGTTTTAGAAAGAAATGTCTTTGTCCATGTAATACCCTGTACCTTTGCCTTATTGACATTCATTGAATAGTCAATTTCCTCCTCATCCAACTGGCGGACATAATCATACAATGCTCTGAACAGCCGCTCCTGCCATAAGAAATAACCATCCAAACACCAAAACGCTATCGATGGGAAATACGCCAAATATATAAACAGAGTATTCTTATCCTTAGCTGCGAGAGCAAACAGAGCAGAAATCAGAATGACGGTCCATCCCTTTAGAAGAAACGAATTATGGGAAAGGCGGTTCACAATACCTTGAATGATTAAGAGATGACTTTGTTTCTTTGACATGCCTTCCCTCAACTATGTTCAGCGCACAACATGTATGTATTAGATGGGTATTTCCTGCGTTGCAATACGGGAACACTGCTGTTACCCCTAGTCTCCACGGGAATTTCTATCGACTCCCTTTATGATTCAAAATGATATACATAGCCCCATTAAGACACCCTGTCAATGAACTCACAGTACATGCGGAACCTTCCCGCCTATCATGACTGAACCCCTTCGACCGTTGGCTATACGTACAGTTTCGACAGGAAGGCTGGAAGTGGCAAGATCACAGGCATAGCAGGTTCCGCTGCTCCTCCCACAACCTCGGCGGATCCACCTCCAGATCGAACAGGGTGACATGATCCGGCAGCGTGTCGTCGAGGATGGCGGCCACGATGTCCGGTGCCAGACAGGTCCGGTTGATCATGCGGCTCACGTAGCTGTTGTCGACGCCCTCTTTGTCGGCGATTTCGCGGAGTGAGCCTGCCTCGCCGGTTTTTTGGTGCCGAGGGATATGACGATGTTCAGGGCCTGCGCCGATCAGGCTTCGAGAGCGTCCCGGGGTGGCACCAATGGTGCTGGTCCGCAAATCCGAAGAGGGGATCGCAGAACTGGCGGAGAAAGAAACGCGGCTGCATTCATGTGACCCGCAAGCTCTTTTTTCGTGATTTGCAGCTCGTCGGGGTCCACCTGCAAGTGAAAGAAGGCGATCCGCGCGTCAGCATCATCGGCCTCGAATGGACCTTCCGGCCAAGCGAGTGACGTGGAAGTGGCTTCCATACTTGTCCGCAGCAACAGCCTCGACGTTCACGCCGACGCCGTGAGATGGGCACTTGAGCGGGCCGGACACCAGATCTTCTATTGGCCGTCGGGGGACTTCCCCGCACGGCAGGGCTGGAGCGCAGAGGTTACCGGCGACGGTTGTATCCGTCACAGCCTGACGATTGATGATCAGCATCAAAGCCTTCCGCATGTCGGCACGGTTTGGAACCGGCGCGGCGGCACGGCGGCCCGCCGATCATCTCGAAGCATCTCGACGCCAGCGAAGTGGCATTCGCTGAAGGCGGGGCCGATTTGCACGCGCGGGCGCTGATGCGCACCGTCGCGCCGGATGACGCCCGACAGCCGCGCCTTGGCCTCTTGCATCTGCCAGTCTTACATCACGCCTCTTCGCTCTGACCAGACAGGTCAGAATTTGGTAGGTTTCCACGCCGAAATCCAAGATGACGGAAGCGCACACGGATTTCGTTCCAGGAGAGCCGCAGGCGCTCTTTTCCCTATCTCCCCTCGAGCGCCACGAGCACGTCATGCGTGAAGCGGGCGAGGGCAAAGCCCTCGCCGCCCGCGGGATCATAGCCGCGGCGCACGATGACCAGCTTCCGCGACGGGATGACCATGAGATATTGCCCGCGGTTGCCGCGCGCGGCAAAGGCGTCGTCGGGGACCTCGGGCACGCGTGCGTTATAGAGCCACCATTGCGCACCATAGCCCGGGCTCTCGCGCCCGGCCCGCAGGGGTGGCTGCGACGGCGCCGGGGTCGCGACATAATCGACCCAGCCCTCGGGCAGGATGCGGCGGCCCTGCCAGACACCGTCATTGAGGTACAGAAGACCGAGCCGGGCGAGATCGCGCGCCGTCGTCCACACCTGGCTTGAGAGGATGAAATTGCCGTCCCAGTCGGTCTCGGGCGTGGTGTGGGTCATGCCGAGCGGCAGGAGCACGGTCTCAAAGGGAAAGCGCCAGTAGGCATCGTCATCGCCGATCGCGGCCCTGAGCGCGCGGACGGCGACCAGCGTGTCGTTGTTGGCGTATTTCCAGCGCGCGCCCGGTGGCGCCTCGAGCGCGGTGCGGGTCGCGGTGTCGGTCACCAGCCCGCCGCCCATATAGAGGCGGTCGGTGCGGTTGCCGGCGCGGTTGCTGTCGAGCCCCGAGGACATGTGGAGCAGATCGGTGAGACGAATGTGGCGCCGCGGATCGGCGGGGCGCTGCCATTCCGGCACCGGGGCCGGCGCCTTGACATCGAGAAGTCCGCGCCCGACGGCGGCGCCGATGACCGTGGCGGCGAGGCTCTTTGCCACCGACCAGGTGCGTTGCGCCGTGGTCGGCGTGAATCCGTCGATATAGCGCTCGGCGAGAATGGCCTCGGGCGTGGCGACGAGGATCGCCGAGGTAACGGCATCGCGACCGTAAGCCCCTCCCGCGAACACCGCATCGAGGATATGGTCGAGGGCCGCATTGCCGCTCTCGCCATTCACCGGCGCACGGGTCGTCCAGGGGGCGCCATTGTCATCCGTGCCGCCGGTTGAAACAGCAAGGGTGATGCCGGGGATCTTCGCCGCATCCGCGGGCTCGGCGCCGACCGGCAGGCTGACGCAGCCGAGATGCGGGCGCCATTGCGCGATCCGTGGCGGCATGGCGTCATCATAGGCGACGCGGACCTGGTGCGCCGCGCGGTCGATCCCGGCCGGCGGCAGGGCAGCGAGCGTCTCCGCGATCAGCGGATAGACGCCGGTGAGCTCATGCGCCGCGATCTGGTCGAGCGACTTGTGGCCCTCTAACAGGCCGCTGCAGATGAACTGCGCCTTGTAGCCCGCGGCATAGGCCGCAATGGTGGCCTCGGTTTCCGCCGCCGCAGGTGCAGCGGGTGACCATGTCACGAACAGGCCGCACAGGAGGGCGATCGCGGCGCAGGCGGATCCCGTCTTCATTATTGTCCCTCTCCCCGAAGATATCCCTTGTCTGCCGAGAGTGCCCCGGAGCGCGGGTTTCTGGCAAGGCCGCGAAATCTTGCCGCATGGCATCATTTTTTTTGATCTTGATCAAGGCATGGGCGAAAAGAATGGGAGAGAAGCGGCCAGTGCTTCGCTGTCCGCGGCGGGCGGCCGTTCCCGTATCGCGCGAGGGAGCATGGGGAAGGAGGGGAAAAAGGATGACGTCCACGGAGATGCAAGCCGAGTCGCGTCTGCCGCTTGCGGCATGGGCGACGATTCTGGTCTTCATTGCTGCGACGCTGGGATCGGTCCTTGTGGCGGCGCATGCGCTCGACACGCCGATGCGCATCCATGCGCTCCTGTTCGCCACCTTCTTCGTCCTCGGCATCGCCGCGGTGGCGGCGCACCGCTATCCCGCGGCCGGCGAGACGGTGAGCGGCTATAACGAGACCATCGTCCGCTATGGCCTCATCGCTTCGGTCCTCTGGGGCATCGCAGGATTCCTCGTCGGGGTGGTGATCGCGCTGCAGCTCGTTTTTCCCGCGCTCAATTTCGACACCGCCTTCACCAATTTCGGCCGCTTGCGCCCGCTCCATACCTCGGCCGTCATCTTCGCCTTCGGCGGCAATGTGCTCCTCGCCACCAGCTTCTGGGTGGTGCAGCGCACCTGCCGTACCCGGCTCGCCGGGGCGATCGCACCCTGGTTCGTCTTCTGGGGTTATCAGCTTTTCATCGTGCTGGCCGGCACCGGCTATCTCATGGGGGTGACCGAGGCGCGCGAATATGCCGAGCCGGAATGGTATGTGGATATCTGGCTGACCATCGTCTGGGTGGTCTATCTGCTGGTCTTCCTCGCCACGCTCGCGAAACGCCGCGAGCCCCATATCTATGTCGCGAACTGGTTCTATCTCGCCTTCATCGTGACCATCGCGATGCTGCATATCGGCAACAATCTCTCGCTGCCGATCTCGCTCTTTTCCTCGAAATCGGTGGCCGCCTTCTCGAGCACGCAGGACGCCCTTATCCAGTGGTGGTACGGTCACAATGCGGTGGGCTTCTTCCTCACCGCCGGTTTTCTCGCCATCATGTACTATTTCGTGCCCAAGCGCGCCGCGCGGCCGGTCTATTCCTACCGGCTGTCGATCGTGCATTTCTGGGCCCTCATCTTCCTCTATATCTGGGCCGGGCCGCACCATCTGCAGTACACCGCCCTGCCGATGTGGGCGCAGACGCTCGGCGCCACCTTCTCGATCATGCTGTGGATGCCCTCCTGGGGCGGTATGCTCAACGGGCTTTTGACCCTGAAGGGCGCCTGGGACAAGCTGCGCACCGACCCGGTCATCCGCATGCTGGTGGTCTCGGTGGCCTTTTACGGCATGAGCACCTTCGAGGGACCGGTGATGTCGATGCACTGGGTGAACGGGCTGTCGCACTATACCGACTGGACCATCGGGCATGTCCATTCGGGCGCGCTGGGCTGGGTCGGTTTCGTCTCCTTCGGCGCGCTCTACTGCATGGCGCCGCAGCTCTTCGGGGCGAAGCGGCTCTATTCCAACGCCCTCGTCGAATGGCATTTCTGGATCGCCACCTTCGGCATCCTGCTTTACATCACCGCGATGTGGGTCTCGGGGATCATGCAGGGGCTGATGTGGCGCGCCTATGACGATCTCGGCTTCCTCGAATACTCCTTCGCCGAGACGGTCGAGGCCATGCACCCCTACTACATGATCCGCGCGCTCGGCGGCATCCTCTATCTCACCGGTGCGCTCATCATGGCCTATAATCTGTGGAAGACCGCCAAGGGCGAGCTGCGCCACGGCGAGGCGACGCCGGCACCGGTTCCGGCGGCGGCATAGGGGAGGTGACGATGGCCGGTTTTTCGCACAAGACCATCGAGAAGAACTCGATCCTGCTTCTCGTCCTCGTCCTCGTCGTCGTCTCGATCGGCGGCATCGTCGAGATCATCCCGCTGTTCTGGATCAAGAGCACAATCGAGACCGTCGAGGGCATCCGCCCCTATACACCGCTCGAGCTTGCGGGGCGGAACATCTATATCCGCGAGGGCTGCTACAACTGCCACAGCCAGATGATCCGCTCGCTCCGCTCCGAGGTCGAGCGCTACGGGCATTACAGCCTCGCCGCCGAGAGCCTCTATGATCATCCCTTCCAGTGGGGCTCGAAGCGCACCGGCCCCGACCTGGCGCGGGTGGGCGGCAAATATTCCGACGAATGGCACCGCCTGCACATGGCCGATCCGCGTGCCATGGTGCCGGAGTCGGTGATGCCCGGCTATCCCTTCCTCGCCGAAAATGAGCTCGATACCCGCACCATCGCGCTCGTGATGCGGGCCAATGCGCGGGTCGGCGTACCCTACAGCGCCGAGATGATTGCCAATGCGCTCGACGACCTCAGGGCGCAGGCGACGCCGGATGCCGACCCCTCGGGGCTTCTCGCCCGCTATGGCGACAAGGTGCCGGTGCGCGACTTCGACGGCGATCCGAAGCATGTCACCGAGCTCGACGCGCTGATCGCCTATCTGCAGGTGCTCGGCACCTTCGTCGATTTCGATCTTTATGATCCGAAACGCGACGACAATGATCGGTGACGGCCATGTATGAACGCATGATGCATATCGCCGGCACCTGGGGGCTCGGCTTTCTCATGGTGCTGTTCCTGGTCGCGCTCGCCTATGCGCTGTGGCCGGGCAACCGGGCCAAGTTCGAGCGTGCCAGTCGCGTGCCGCTCGAGGACGACGGCTTCGAGGAGAGGGAATGATGAGCACGACGCCAGATCGCGACGAGGTCACCGGCATTCAGACGACAGGTCATGACTGGGACGGCATCACCGAGCTCGATCAGCCCCTGCCGCGCTGGTGGCTGACCATCTTCTATCTCACCATCATCGGCGCGATCCTGTTCTGGGTCTGGTACCCCTCCTGGCCGGTGTGGATGGATGGGGAGTGGACCTTTACCAGAGGACTTGCGGGCAAGACCGCGCGCGATGATGTGGCGGCCGAGATGGCACGGGTCGCCGCCGCGCGCGAGGCCGAGCTCGCGCAAATCGAGAATGCGGGTCTTGAGGAGATCCGCCGTGATCCCGAACTGCTGCGGCTGGCGCTGGCCAACGGCGCCTCCGCCTTCGGCGACAATTGCGCCCCCTGCCATGGCTCCGGTGCCGAGGGTGGGCCGGGCTTTCCCAATCTCAATGACGATGACTGGCTGTGGGGTGGCCGGCTTTCCGACATCGAGCAGACCATCACCCATGGCATCCGCTGGGAGGCCGATCCCGAGACCCGCATGGGTGCCATGCCGGCGCATCTGAGGGACGGGCTTCTCGGCCGCGACGAGGTCAATGATGTCGTGCAGTTCGTCCTCAGCCTCAGCGACCGTGCGCGCGACCCCGAGGCGGCGGCGCGCGGCGCCACCATTTTCGAGGCCAACTGCGCCGCCTGCCACGGCCTCGACGCGAAGGGCCAGAGCTTTGTCGGCGCGCCCAATCTCAGCGACGCCATCTGGCTTTACGGGGGCGAGGAGAAGGACATCTTCGAAAGCGTCGCCAATGGCCGCGCCGGTGTGATGCCGGCCTGGGGCGGACGACTTGATGCGGCGACGATCAAGTCGCTCACTCTTTATGTGCACGGCCTCGGCGGCGGCGTCGAGGAGGAACCGGCGGCGGCAGGTGATTAGCCGCCGTCCCCCTGGGCCGCGCCATGCGGCGGCGGTAGACGAGGGCATGTGGAGTTGAGAAGGATGGCGCGCAGTTCAGCGCAGGCAGGAGGAATGCCGCGGCGTGGATCTCCCGCGCCGCCCCAGCCAAGCCCGCAAAAGCTCTACGCGCCGCGCAAGCAGATCCACCCGAAGCGGGTCAATGGCACTTTCCGCCGCATCAAATGGGCGGTCATGCTGGTGACGCTCGGGATATATTATGTGACGCCCTGGCTGCGCTGGGATCGCGGTCCGCTGGCGCCCGACCAGGCGGTGCTGATCGATCTGCCGAACCGGCGCTTCTACTTCTTCTTCATCGAGATCTGGCCGCAGGAAGTCTATTATCTCACCGGGCTTCTCATCCTCGCCGCCCTGGCGCTCTTCCTCGCCACGGCGCTCTTCGGCCGCGTCTGGTGCGGCTATAGCTGTCCGCAGACCGTATGGACCGATCTTTTCATCTATGTGGAACGATTGGTACAGGGTGATCGCAACAAGCGGATCCGGCTCGATCGCGCGCCCTGGACCCTTGAGAAGATCTGGAAGCGCGGCCTCACCTATGCGATCTGGCTTCTGATCGCGGTCGCCACCGGCGGCGCCTGGGTCTTCTATTTCGCCGACGCACCGACGCTGGCGCGGGCGCTGGTTACGGGCACCGCGCCGCCAGCGGCCTATATCTCGGTCGCCGCCTTCACCTTCACCACCTTCACGCTCGGCGGCTTCCTGCGCGAGCAGGTGTGCACCTATATGTGCCCCTGGCCGCGCATCCAGGGTGCGATGTTCGACGCCGACACCTTCCTCGTCTCCTACCGTGCCGATCGCGGCGAGCCGCGTGGTCCGCACAAGAAGGGTGAGTCCTGGGAAGGGCGTGGCGACTGTGTCGACTGCGGCGCCTGCGTTACCGCCTGTCCCGCCGGCATCGACATCCGCGACGGGCCGCAGCTCGAGTGCATCCAGTGTGCCCTGTGCATCGATGCCTGCAACGAGATCATGGATCGTGTCGGCCGGCCGCGCGGCCTCATCGCCTATGAGACCCTGTCGATGCCGGCGGCGCGCACCCGTGGAGAACGCCCGCGGGTGCGGCTCATCCGGCCACGCATCGTTCTTTATTCGGTCCTCATCCTCATCGTCTCCGGGCTCATGGCTTACGGACTCCTCACGCGCAGCGACCTCGACCTCAATGTCCTGCACGATCGCAATCCGCTCTTCGTGCGCCTTTCGGACGGCTCGATCCGCAATGGCTATACGGTGAAGGTGCTCAACAAGGCGCACCGGGTGCGCCGCTTCGAGCTTAGGATTGCGGGCCTCCCCGAGGCCCGGCTCAAGAGCCCCGAGCGTGGCGAGGCGGCGGCGATCCGCTTCGCGGTCGCGCCCGACAGCGTGCGTGCGCTGCGGCTTTATGTCAGTCTGCCGCGCGAGACCATCCGGGCGCGGCAGGATGCGGATGGCGAGGTTCCGATCACGATCGCGCTTCGCGATGTGGCGAGCACGGCGGTCTACCGGGAAGCGACGGCCTTCCACGCCCCCCGGGCAAGCGGGCGGAGATGATGACGAAGCAACTGACAGGCCGGCAGGCGCTGCTTGCCTTCATCGCCTTCTTCGGCGTGGTCTTCTTCGCCAATGGCGCCCTCATCTGGTTCGCCACGGTGCGCTATGACGGGGTCGAGGAGGCCGACGCCTATCGTCATGGCCGCGACTTCAATCGCGAGATCGCCGCGGCGCGGGCACAGGCGGCGCTGGGCTGGGAACTGGAACTTACCGACACCGCCGGGGCGACCCCCAGCGAGCGCCATCTCGTCCTGCGCCTGCATGATCGCGATGGGACGCCGCTTGCGGGTCTGCGTGTCGTCGCCCGCTATCACTCCCGGGTCAAGGCGGCGGAAGATCGCGAGGCCGTCCTCGCGCCGCTCGGGGACGGGCGCTACAAGGGAACGCTGCGACTGCCGCGTGCAGGCAACTGGCGGCGCGACATCGAGGTCTTCGACAAGGATGTCCGGCGCTTCCGGCGCAGCGAGTCGCTGGTGATCCGGCCATGAACCATCTCTCCCTTGCCGCCCCTGCCGCGCCCGCATCCGCGCAGCACAGCGCTGCCGCAGCTGCGGAGATGCTCTTCCTCGTCCCCGGCATGCACTGCGCCGGCTGTATTGCCCGCATCGAGCGCGGCCTTGCCCGCCTGCCGGGGATCGAGAGGGTGCGCGCCAATCTCTCCACCCGGCGCGTCCATGTGGTCTCGCGGCAGGGCGGGCCGTCTGCCGACGACGTCCGCGCGGCGCTCGAGGATCTCGGCTTCGACGCCGCCCCTTTCGACCCCCGCCTTGCGGACGAGAGCGCGAAGCGGGAGCGCGCCGTGCTCCTGCGTGCGATCGCCGTCGCCGGTTTCGCCGCCGGCAATGTGATGCTGCTCTCGGTCTCGGTCTGGGCGGGGCTCGTGTCCGACATGGAGCCGGCGACGCGGTCGCTCTTCCACTGGCTTTCGGCGCTCATCGCCCTGCCCGCCATCGCCTATGCGGGACAACCCTTCTTCCGCTCCGCGTGGCGCGCCCTCCGGCAGCGCCAGATGAACATGGACGTGCCGATCACGCTCGCCGTCCTGCTTGCCGCCGGGGCGAGCCTCGCCGAGACCGTGCGCGGCGCCGAGCATGTCTATTTCGACGCCAGTATCACGCTCGTCTTCTTCCTTCTCATCGGGCGCTATCTCGATGCCGCCATGCGCGGCCGGGCGGGCGAGGCGGCGCGTAATCTCCTCGCGCTCAGGGCCGTCGGCGCGGTTCGCATCGAGCCCGACGGGCGCCGGGTCTCGGTACCGGTGAGCGCGCTCCGGCCCAGGGACCGCGTCTTCGTTGCCCCCGGCATGCGGGTGCCCGCCGACGGCATCGTCCGCGACGGCGCCAGCGACGTCGATCAAAGCCTGATCACCGGCGAATCGGTGCCTGAGCGGGCAGCCGTGGGTGACCCGGTCTATGCCGGCACGCTCAATCTCTCGGGCCCTCTCGTGGTCGAGGTCACGGCGCCCGACGATCGCTCGCTTCTCGCCGAGATCGCGCGCCTCCTTGAGGCCGCCGAACAGTCGCGTGCCGGCTATGTGCGCCTTGCCGACCGTCTGGCGCGCATCTACGCGCCCGCGGTCCATATCCTTGCCGCCGGCACCTTCCTCGGCTGGCTCGCGCTCGGCGCCGGCTGGCACACGGCGCTGATGACCGCGATCGCGGTGCTGATCATCACCTGCCCCTGCGCCCTCGGGCTTGCCGTCCCGGTGGCGCAGGTGGTTGCCGCCGGCGCGCTTCTCAAGCGCGGCATCCTGCTCAAGTCGGGCGACGCGCTCGAGCGGCTGGCAGCGGTCGACACCGTGGTCTTCGACAAGACCGGAACGCTGACGACGGCGACGCTCGAGCTCGAGGAGAGCGGCGAAATCACTGCCGCCGACCGGGCCCTTGCGGTCGCGCTTGCCACGGCCTCGCGGCATCCGCTGGCGATGGCGCTCGCGCGCGCCGGTGCGGGTACCGCCTTGCCGCAGCTCGGCGATCTTCACGAGGTGCCGGGCTGCGGTGTCGAGGGCCGCTATGAGGGCGCGCGGGTGCGTCTCGGTCGCCGCGACTGGGTCGGCGCCGCTGGTGAGGCGAGGGGTGACGGCCCGCAACTCTGGCTTGCGCGCGCGGACGCGCCGCCGGTCCGCTTCACCTTCCGCGACCGGCTGCGGGCGGACGCGGCCGAGGTGATCGCCCGGCTGCGGCAGAGCGGCCTGCGCGTGGTCCTGCTTTCCGGCGATCATGAGACCGTGGTGGCGAAGACCGCGCGCGCGCTCGGCATCGACGACTATAGGGCGGAGTGCCGCCCCGGAGACAAGATCGCGGCGCTCGAGGCGTTGCGTGCCGAGGGCGCCCGGGTGCTGATGATCGGCGACGGGCTCAATGACGCTCCGGCGCTCGCCGCGGCGCATGTCTCGATGTCGCCGGCCACAGCCGCCGACATCGCGCAGACCGCCGCCGACATCGTCTTCCAGGGCGAGCGGCTCATGCCCGTCTGCGCCGCGCACGCCATGGCGCGGCGGACCGCACGACGCGTGCGCGAGAATTTCGCCCTCGCCTTCGGCTACAACGCCATCGCTGTCCCGCTCGCCATCGCCGGGCTGGTGACACCGCTCATCGCCGCCGTCGCCATGTCGGCGTCCTCGCTGACGGTGACGCTGAATGCCCTGCGCCTGCGTCTCGGAGGCGCGGCATGAGCGTCCTCCTTTTTCTCATTCCGCTCGCCCTCGGCATGGGTGCGCTCGGCCTTGCCGCCTTCCTCTGGGCACTCAGGAGCGGCCAGTTCGAGGATCTCGACGGCGCCGCCGAGCGCATCCTTCTTGACGACGACGCGCCCGACACGGAGCCGGACGCGCCGCCACCGGACGAGGAAGGTCAGAAGCGATAGCCGAAGCCGACGCCGACGATCCAGGGATCGATGTTCACGCGTGCGTCGATGGCGCCGCCATTGAGCTTCACCTTCGTGTCAAGAAACAGCCTTTTCACGTCGACATTGAACATCCAGCGCCCCGACAGCCGGTAGTCGACGCCGGCCTGGAGTGCCCAGCCGATGGTGTCCCTGGCATTGACGTCGGTGACGACACCGCCGGCGGCGTCCTCGTCGATGAAGAAGGTGGCGTTGATGCCGGCGCCGACATAGGGCTTGAGATCGTCGGAGAGCGGCATGTGGTACTGCACCGTCAGGGTCGGCGGCAGGAGCAGGAGGTCGCCGACATCGGCATCGCCGATCGAGGTCCCGATCGCCCGCACATCGTGCGGCGAAACCGCGGCGATGAGCTCGAAGGCGACATTGTCGGTGACGAAATAGCTGAAATCGAGCTCCGGCATGATCGCGGTATCGATGCCGACATCGCCGCCGATGGGGGTGATCGTCGCGCTCTCGTCGGGAATGACGGCGATGCCGCGGGCACGCACGACGAGATCACCGGCCGAGGCCATCGGTTCCGCCGCCTGGGCGGACGCGGCAAGTGCCATTGCGGCGGTGGCGAGAAGCGCCCTGGTCCTGAACGACATGAAGGGATCCTTTCCTGTTCCGGGAAGAAAGATGGCGACCTTCATAGTCGCCGCATGGAAAGCGGCATTGATCGAGGTCAAATCGCTTCGCGCGGCGCCGCGGAAAGGGCGGCGACCACCGCACCGCCCGCGACCTTGTGTCGCGCGCCGGGGCCCGCCGGTTGATTTCACCTTCTCTCTTAGATACCATATAGGGGTATATGGCATCAGACGAAACAGGGGAGGCCGGCGATGATGGCATATGAGGCCATGTCCGGTGCGTGTGACGGCCGCGCGGAAGCCGCGGGTGCCGTGGCGCGACGGGCGATTGTCGAAGCGGCGCTTCTGGCAAATCGCGCCGCCTGTCTCGGCTGGCTCCGGCGCCGGCTCGACAATCCGGCGGATGTCGAGGACCTCTATCAGGACTTCTGCCTGCGCGCGCTCGCGAAGGCGGATCAGCTTCGCGACGAAGGTGCCGTGCACGGCTGGCTCAAGCGTCTCCTTTTTTCCATTCTGCAAGACCATTACCGTTCGCGGCACGTGACACGACGTGGCCTCGACGCGTTGGCAGCGGCGGAAGCCATTGCTGCGCAAGGGCGAGGGGGGCCGGACGCTGCGGCGCACGCGCCGCAGGTCTGTGCCTGCGTCCATGAGCACCTGCCGCGCCTCAGGCCCGAGCATCGGGAGCTCCTGCGCGAGATCGACTTCAATGGCCGTTCGCTTGCAGAGGTGGCCGCGGCATTGCACTTGAGCGCCGGCACGCTGCGCGTTCGCCTGCATCGCGCCCGGCGCGCGCTCAGGGAGACGTTGCGCACGGGCTGCCCCCGCTGTCTGGAAGGCGCCGAGGGCTGCCACTTCGCGGACAGCCCCTGTCACGCCTGAAGGGCCCTGTAACGCCTGAAGGGGCGGGGCGTCCTCACTTCATGGAACCGCCCCGTCATCCGGTGTCCCCTCCCCCCGACGGACGTGCCGAGCCGACCGTCCAATTGGCGGAGCGGTTCCCGCCGAAAGAGAGAAATAGAATTCGAGTCTGTCCCGTTCGGTCCAGACAAGCGAAAGATATTTATACGCGCTTTCGCACTGCAACAAATAAATTGCGCAAATGCTTTTCCAGCAGAGTTGATCCATATCAAGGCGCGGTCACGAAATTGTGAGTAAATGTCATCGGTGAAGGTTTTTCGATGCGCCCGCGTGTCCTCGCGGGCCGGTCAAGGGAGAGAAACTGATGGCACGGATCACAGAATCGCGTTTCGGGATCCCACTTCTCGCGACCGTCTCGGTCGTCGCCCTGCTGGCCGCGAGCGGGATCGCCCAGGCCCAGGAGACGCAGGATGCGTCGAATGCGGCTCTCATGAACCGGATCGAGAAGCTCGAGACCGAGCTTTCGACGCTGAAGCAGCTTCTCAAGAAGAATGAGGCCAAGGCCGAGGAGGCCTCGCAGAAGGCCGCAGCCGCCGCCGATACAGCGACCAAGGTCGCGAGCAAGGTGGAAGAGGCTCCGTCGGGTGGAGGCGGATTCGGCGGTGGTGGCATCTTCAACTATACCGCCGGCGACTATCACTTCCATCTCGGAGGCTATGCGGGCACCAATCTCGAAGTCGTCGACAATGGCGAGAACAGCACCTTCGCCGATGTCAATTTCAACCCCATCTTCCTCATCGGCTACAAGGACTGGCTGCAGTTCGAAAGCGAGCTCGAATTCGAGACCGGCGGGGATGAGGAAACCGAGGTCGGGATCGAATATGCGCAGGCCGACCTACTCCTCAATGACTATATGACGCTGGTGATCGGCAAGACGCTGAGCCCTGTGGGCATCTTCCAGGAGCGCCTGCATCCGAAATGGATCAACAAGTCGATCGACCGGCCGATCGGATTCGACGGCATCGTCGAGCCCAAGACCGAGGTCGGCGTGCAGCTCCGTGGTGGCGTGCCGTTTGGCGAGAGCGCCAAAGTGACCTACACCTTCATGATCGGCAATGGCCCGCAGATCGAGGACAATGGCATTCCCATTCTCGAGGGCTTCGGTGAAGACAACAACGACAACAAGGCGCTCTCGGGCCGCATCAGTGTCTTTCCCGTGCCCTGGCTCGAGCTCGGGGCTTCGGGCATGACCGCGAAGGTGAACGGCGTCGAAGGTGCGAGCGGCACGCCCGGCAATGCCGACTTCACGATCTGGGGGACGCATGCGGTCGTCACCTACAAGGACCTCGACCTGCGCTTCGAATATCTCAATTCGGTGCGCGATCCGATCCTCTCGGCGCCCGAGCCGACCGAGGATGTCGCGCTTCTGCCCAAGGATGATCTCGAAGCCTGGTATGTACAGGCGGCCTACAAGTTCGCCGGCCTGACCAACGAGCCGTTCATCCGCAATCTCGAGCTCGTCGGGCGCTTCAGCGAACTCAATGTCAACGGCTCGGCGAATTTTGCCGACGATGCGCAGCAGCGCTGGAGCTTCAACTTCAACTACATCTTTGCCCCCAATGTGATTGCCAAGGTCGGCTATGAGAAGCGCGACTTCGACAATCCGCTTCTCGGCAACGAGAACCGCTTCCTGGCGCAATTCGCCTATGGCTTCTGAGGAAAGGATGGGACGATGTCAGCACTGAACAAGACCCTGATCGGAACCGCCCTGATGGCATTTGGTCTCGGTGTCCTGCCGACGGCGACGGGCCTTGCCCAGGGGCCGGCCACCGCCCCCGACCCGGCCCTTGTCGCCAGGGGCGCCAAGCTCTGGGCCGACAATTGCGGCCGCTGCCACAATATCCGTCCGGCGAGCGAGTTCACCGACGAAGGCTGGCACAGCGTCGTCAACCACATGCGGGTGCGCGCCAATCTTCCCGGTGATCAGGCCGAAGCGATCAAGGCGTTCCTGCAGTCGAGCAACTGAGCATGTCCCGCTGGGGGAGGTGATCCGACCGGACGCCTCTTCCGGCGTGGTAACAGAAAAAGGAGTTGAGACCGATGGCCATGAGAGGACGGACGACAGCCCTGGCGCTTGCCCTTGTGGGGGTACTGGGTGCAACAGCGAACGCGGCCGATATACCGACCACGCCCGCGGGCGATCCGGCCCATGGCAAGGCGGTCTTTCGCGGCACCTGCGTTGCCTGCCATGGCGAGGACGGCAAGGGTGTGGTGCCCGGGGCGCCGGACTTCACCGATCCCAAAGGTCCGCTCGCGAAGTCCGACGCGCTTCTTTTGCAGCATATGGAGCGCGGCTACCGCTCGCCCGGCGCCATGATGGCGATGCCCCCCAAGGGTGGCAATCCACGCCTCTCGGACCAGGATTTCCGCGACGTTCTCGCCTATCTGAGACAGGCATTCGGAAAGAAATAGGGCACGGACTCCCGCCCTCCGGGAACCGGCCGGCGTGCGGCGCCGGCGTCGTCATGACGTCAGGGGTCGCACGCCATTTCTCACGATCCCCAGAGTCACGATCCCCAGAGTCATGATCTTCAGAGTCACGCTCTCCTGAGGCGGCCGAAGAGCTCGACGAGTTCGTCGAACTTGCGCCGCTGGTCGGCGGCGTTGCCGCTGCGGATCGCCGCCTCGACGCAATGCGCGGCATGGTCCTTGAGGAGTTCCTCCTCGACCTTGCCGAGTGCCGCCTTGACCGCCTGCACCTGATTGAGGACGTCGATGCAATAGCGGTCCTCCTCGAGCATGCGGGCGATGCCGCGCACCTGGCCCTCGATGCGGCTGAGGCGATTGAGAATGGCGCTGCGGTCCTTGGGCGGCATTGATTTTGGTACTCTCCAGGGGTATCGTGCGTTGGCACATTAGCCACCGGAGGGGGCATTGAGCAAGGCAATCCGCATTCTTTCCGGGCTTCTGGCCGCGCTGTCGGTGGCCCTCGCACTTCTTATCGGCGTCATCAGTCTCGGCCCCGCCCTGGCCCATCCCCCCGCCGGGCAGGCGGGAAACCCGGCCGCTGCATCCACAGGGGACGAGGCACCGGCCCGGATGCCGCAAGCGGCCGGGGACGATCACGATATGAGCGCCACGATGTCGGTTCATGAAGAGGAACATGCGGGGGGCCATGAACACGATCACGCGGCGCACGAACATGGAAGCTGGGCAAGGACGGGTTTCGAGCGCTTTCTCGCCTGGCTCGGGGCCTTTCATCCCGCGGCGACGAATTTCCCCATCGCACTTCTCATCCTTGCCGCCCTCGCCGAGTTGCTTTACGCCGCGCGCGGCAAGGAAGCGCACCGCACGGCCGCCCGCTTCTGCCTGTGGGCGGGGGCGCTCGCGGCCATGGGCACGGCGGTTCTCGGCTGGTTCTATGCCGGCTTCGATCCTGCCGCCGATGATCCGCTGCTCGCCGGACATCGCTGGAACGGCAGCCTCGTCGCCCTGGTCGCGCTTCTCGCCCTCTGGCTCGGCGTGCGCCACTGGCGGGGGACGGGCGGTGCCGGGCCCTATCGCGCGAGCCTCTTCCTCGTCGCCGTGCTTGCCGGGCTCAACGGCTATCTCGGTGGGCGCATGCTCTATGGCGCCGACCATTACGACTGGCCCCGTGCGGAGGACCACGCGCACGATCACGACGCCGCGATGCCGGGGCACGATCAGGGTGCGGCGGAAAATGACGAAGATCCGTCGGCCGCGAGCGAAGACTGAGTGGCCCGATCTCAGGCGGCCGGCTGGGGCCACCCTTCCTCGATCAGCCGGCGTTCCTCCGCGGCGTCGAGGGGGGCGCCCGCGATGCGGGCGGAGATCGCGCGATCGAGGAGCGCCGTGGCGGGATCCGCAGCCGGGACATAGGCGGTCTCATCCGCGGCCGGCGCGGTGACCATGGCCAGTGCCCGCCAGACACCCCCGGGGCCGCGACAGAAGAGCCCGCGGCGGGCGAGGTCACGGCCCGCGATCAGCATCTCGCGGCAGTAGCGACCGTCTTTTGCGCGAAAGCTGAGGGTCGGTGTGGCCTCGATGCCAAGCCCGGCGAGTAGCTTTCGCGTCCCGCTCGGGGTCGTCTCGAGCACTGCGAAAAGCGGCTGGTCACGGTCGATCTCGCCCAGACTCGCCGCGGCGATGGTGGACGCGGGCGCGCCTGTACCGAAACGTGCATGGAGGAGAAAGCCGGCGCCGAATCCGACAAGCAGCGCGATCGAGGCGGCGAGCGCCAGCGGCCGTGCGGCGGCGCGCCAGAATCGCGGGCGGAGGACGGGCGTTCCGGCGCCTGGTGCGAGCATCGCCGCGACCACCGGCGGCAGCGGCCGATCATCGATCGCATGCAGGGCGCGGGCGGCCAGCCGGTCGGCGTCACGCAGCCGCGCAAGCCGCGCCGCAAGCTCGGGCGAGCGGGCAAGCGCCGCCGCGATGTCCGCCGCCTCGTGGGCCGGCAGCTCGCCGTCGAGATAGGCACCGAGCCGCTCGTCGCTGATCACCCTGTCATTCATGATGTCGCTTCCCTGGCCTCAAGGGCGGCCACAAGTTGCGCCCGCGCCCGGGCAAGACGGCTCATCACCGTGCCGATCGGGACATCGAGGATGGCCGCCGCCTCCTTGTAGGTCAGCCCCTCGATGCCGACGAGGGCGAGAATGGCGCGGTGCTCCTCGCTCAGCCCGCGCATGGCGGTGCGCACTTCGGCGAGCGTGACCGCGGCCTCCATTCCCTTCTCTCCGTCATGGGCGGGACCCCTCTCGATATCGAATTCCACGGCGACACCTCGCGACTTCCGGGACCGGATCTCGTCGATCCAGATGTTCCGGCACAGGCGGAACAGCCAGCTTTCGAGTTTCGTGCCCGCCTCGAAGAGATGCGATTTCGCAAGGGCCCGCTCGAGCGTTGCCTGCAACAGGTCATCGGCATCCGCGGCCGAGCCGGTGAGGGCATAGGCGAAGCGGCGAACCCCGGGCACTGCGTCGACGAGTGCGGCGCGAAACACCTCCGAAGCTCTGTTCCTGTGTCCCGACAACGGATGGGGCCTGCCTTTATTCCGACACCTCCGGGGAATAAGCATGGCATGGTTTCGTTAGGCAGGAAAAGATAGACTTGCTGCCGCGCGGTTCGCGCGCAGAGGAGAGTGCATGCGCCACCGGCCGACTTCCGACCGTCGAAGCTGCGGTGCCGGCGCACGTCATCGCGTGCGGCGCCTCCTCATCCTGTTCGGCTGTTGCGCCCTCGGACTTCTGTTTCCGTTCGAGACGGTGCTCCGGTCGCCGGCATCGGGCACGGCCGGACCGCTGGCAGCGCCCTTTGCCCTGGTCCCAACGGCGACGGCCGGCCCGGGTGGCGAGGACAAGGTCGAGGACGAGATCGAGGACGAACTGGAAGACGAGCTTGAGGACGAGATCGAGGATCGCGTCGAGGACGATCTTGAGGATGCGCTTGAGGACGAGATCGAGGATCGCGTCGAGGACGATCTTGAGGATGCGCTTGAGGATGACCTTGAAGACAGGGTCGAGGACAAGGTCGCGGAAAAGGTCGAGGACGAGATCGAGGACCGTGTGGAGGACGATCTTGAGGACGATCGGTCAGGAAGGCACGGTGGCAGGGCCGAGAATCGACTTGACGATCGCGTTGCGCGCGATCTCGAGCGCCGCCGCGGTCGCGGCGAGGGGGATGAAGAGCGGGCCGGGCGGGAGGCGCGGGCGGCACAGGGGGACGCCGATCGCCACGAGCCGACCGAGGAGGCACGTGACGGGGAAGACAGCGCGTCACATCGCGGCCGCGGTCGTGGCCGCGGTGGCGACGATGACGCCGGTCGGCGGGATGACGAGCGGGACGGCCGAGGTGCTGCCTGGCAGGACACGCGGACCATTGCCGACTATGCGGAGATTCTCGACGACGCCGGTGCGCCGGCGCTGCGCGATGACGTGCTGGCGCTGATCGGGCCCGGTGAGGAGGCGGCGCTCGAGAGCGCGGGAATCGCGATCGCAGGCCGCGAGACTCTGGGCGGCCTCGGCCTCGTCATGGTGCGGCTGCGCGTGCCGCCAGGGGAGAGCGCGAGCGAGACACGGCGGCGGGCTGCGGCAAGCCTCGGGGGCGCACGGGTCGACCTCAATCACCTCTATCATCTCGCGGCAGAACCCGGCTCTTCACCGCCATCGGCAAGCGGCGCCGGCTGGACTGTCGCGGCCGCGGCCCCGGCGATCGGCCTCGTCGCGCGGCCGCACGCGCCGGTGCGGATCGGCGTCATCGATACCGGGATTGCCACAGATCATCCCTGTCTTTCCGGCGTTCCGATCGTCAGCAAGGAATTTCTCGCCTTCACGGACGCGGCACCGCCGACGCACGGAACCGCCGTCGCGTCGATCCTCGCCGCGAACCCGGACTGTGGTCTGCGCGGTCTTCTCGAACGACCGCCGCTGCTTGCGGCGTCGGTCTTCTTCCGGACCCCCGGGGGGCGGGTTGCGGCGAGTGCGGAAAGCCTGATCGCCGCGCTCGACTGGCTGGTCGCGGCCGGCGCCCGGATCGTCAACGTCTCGCTGGCCGGTCCATCGAACCGCCTGCTCGAGGAGGCGGTCGACCGTGCCCGTGCGCACGGTCTCCTGCTCGTGGCAGCAGTCGGGAATGAGGGACCGGCCGCCCCGCCGCGCTATCCCGCTGCCTATCCGTCGACGATCGCCGTCACCGCGGTTGATGCCCACCTTGATCCCTATGTGCGGGCCGGGCGCGGCAGCCATGTCGATTTCGCGGCGCCGGGGGTCGAGATTGTGGTTGCCGGCCCGGACGGCCCGGCGATCGAGTCGGGGACATCGATCGCGGCGCCGTTCGTCACCGCACTCCTGGCCGTGCATGCGGGTTCGATATCCGCTCGGCGCGACACCCGGCGGCTGGTTCTCGACCTTGCCGCCTCGGCGCAGGATCTGGGGCCGCCGGGATTCGATCCCGTCTTCGGTCATGGGCTCGTTCGTGCCCCGCTGGGGGGCACGCGGGCGGCCGGGAAAGGCCTCCGCTGATCCGCTGCCGGTGCCGCCGGCGTCCCCGGTGGGTGCGCGGAAATTGCTCGAGATTGAACGATTCGCAAGAAAATCTTCACCCCCTGCATGGAATAAGCATCGCTGCCGCTACGTTGACGCGCTGATGCTGCCCCAGGAACGGAGACTTTTCGATGTCGAACAAAGATGCACTCGTATCCTCATTTGCCCTTGCCATCGCGC
Source organism: Rhodothalassiaceae bacterium (assembly GCA_046753425.1). GTDB lineage: Bacteria > Pseudomonadota > Alphaproteobacteria > Sphingomonadales > Rhodothalassiaceae > J134. Next base: position 30,317 of record JBHHTO010000004.1, read on the forward strand.
TCGGTTGGGTGGCGACGGCGCATGCCGATCCCGCATCAGCGGCGCCGGGTACCGATTTCGTGCAGGTCGCTTTCCTGCAGGACGCCGATGATCCTGACGAAGACGCCGCGGACGAGGCGCGTGACGCCGCCCGCGATGCCGCCGACGAAGCCCGTGACGCGGCGCGGGACGCCGCCGACGAAGCCCGTGACGCGGCGCGGGACGCCGCCGATGCTGCCCGCGACGCTGCACGGGAGGCGGCTGACGCAGCGCGGGAGGCCGCGAGAGAGGCCGCGGACGAGGCACGCGAGGCTGCGCACGAGGCGGCAGCGGACGAGGCCGGGGACGCGGTGGACGACGAGGTCGACGACGAGGTCGATGACGCCGTCGACGATGAAACCCATGACGCCGTTGAATCCGAAGTGGAAGACGAGGTAGAGGACGAGGTCCACGATGCCGTCGACAACGAGGTGGAAAACGAGGTCGACGACGAGGTGGAAAACGAGGTCGACGACGAGGTCGAGGATGAGGTCGAGACCGAGGTCGAGGATGAGGTCGAGACCGAGGTCGAGGATGAAGTGGAGACCGAGGTCGAGGATGAAGTGGAGACCGAGGTTGCCGACGCCGTCGAGCAGGAGGTCGAGGACGAGGTCGAGAACGAAGTCGAGGACGAGGTTGAGGACGAAG